>NZ_JBFRFE010000412.1:0-3951 GCF_052114665.1 Stenotrophomonas sp. 2YAF22
GCTCTGATTGGCGTGGTCGAGCCAGTCCAGATTGCCATCCGCGCGCGCGATGCAACCGTCCAGGCTGACAGCAATGAACGAAGAACAATGAGGTGTCACACGTATCTCCCAGGTGTGATGCCGAGCGCTGGCCAGCGCTCGGCACACCACGACGAAAGAGGAGCCGGCCAGCGGCCGGCACTACCGCAATACGCATTCCGGACTACGCGCCCGCCATCCACTTCAGGATCAGCCCGGTGACATACGCCAGGCCGGTACCGGTGGCATAACCGACCGTACCGAGCAGCACGCCCACCGGCGCCAGCGTCGGATGGAATGCTGCCGCCACCACCGGTGCCGAGGCGGCGGCGCCGATGTTGCCCTGCGAACCGATCGCGAAGAAGAACAGCGGCGCACGCACCAGCTTGGCCACGATCCACAGCACAAGCACGTGGGTGGCCATCCAGATGGCCCCCAGCAGGAACAGCCACGGACGATCCAGCAGCGACAACAGGTTCATCTGCATGCCGATGCAGGCGATCAGGAAGTACAGGAACACGGTACCCAGGCGCGAGGCGCCTGCCGCTTCCAGCCGGCGTGCACGGGTGAAGCTGAGCGTCAGGCCCATCGCGGTGGACAGCAGGATCACCCACACAAACTGGCTGTCGAGGCTGAACTGGCTGGCCCAGCTGACATTGGCCTTGAACCAGCCCGACAGCGGTGCGGCGATGGCATGGGCCAGGCCGACGCCGCCCAGTGCCACGCCGACGATCACCATCAGGTCGGTCATGCTGGGGATGCGCGCGTTCTGTGCCTCGTAGGCACTGATGCGCGCCTTCATTTCATCGATGGCGCGGGTGTCGGCACCGTTGCGTGCATCGATCTGCTGGGCGCGGTTGGCCATGAACAGCAGGATCGCCATCCACAGGCTGGCGCAGGCCACGTCGACCACAGCGAACTGGCCGAAGGTGGTGGCATCGGTGCCGAACACTTCGCGCATGGCAACCATGTTGGCGCCACCGCCGATCCAGCTGCCCGCCAATGCGGCCATCCCGGCCCAGGTGTCACCAGCCACGGTTTCCGGATGGATCAGCTTCATCACCTGGAAGGAGACGATGGCACCGAGCATGATGCCGGCGGTGCCGGCGCAGAACACCAGCAGCAGCTTCGGCCCCAGCTTGGCGATGCCTTTCAGGTCGATCGACAGGGTCAGCAGGACCAACGCCGCCGGCAACAGCACATCGCGGGCGACCGGGTTGTACAGCGAGGTGTTGTGGCCATCGATGACACCGGCGGTGTTGTAGATGGCGGGGATGAAATAGCACAGCAGCAGTGCTGGTACCCAGGCGAAGATCTTCTTCAGCAAGGGCGTTGGGCCACTGGCAGCCCAGAAGATCAAGGCGAGGGTGGCGGCGATCAGACCAAGGCCAACGATGTCGTTGCTGATCAGGGCAGTAGCGGGTTCGGTCGGCATGGGATCCTCTGTCGATCGAAAGAGCGGAAAAGAAAAGCGCCGCATAAGCGGCGCGGGTCGAAATTAACATAGTCTTCACGCAGGGTCATGCTGCGCTGCTTGCGGCAGCGCGCGGGCCTACCGAGAATCGCAGCATTCCCTTCTGGAGCCTGCCCCATGCAACTCGGCGCTTTTTCAGTCAGCTTGGCGGTGAAGGACCTGGCCACCTCACGTGCGTTCTACGAAGCGCTGGGGTTCTCGGTGACCGGTGGTGATGCGGCGCAGAACTGGCTGGTACTGCGCAACAACGGCATCGTGGTCGGCCTGTTCCAGGGCATGTTCGAGGGCAACCTGCTGACCTTCAACCCCGGCTGGGACCAGCACAAGCAGGAACTGGCGTCCTTCCAGGACGTACGCGAGGTACAGGCCGAGCTGGATGCCAAGGGCATCGCACTCACGGCGCGTGCCGATCCCGATGGCGAAGGTCCGGCCTATCTGCAGCTGACCGATCCCGATGGCAACGTGATCCTGATCGACCAGCACGTGGCGCGGCCAACGGGGCGGTGATGCGGCCAGCGTGCCAACCAGGGTTGGCACCTACCAGAACGCACGCGGCCATTGCCTGGTAGGCGTCGGCCTTGGTCGACGGAGAGGTCAGCCTGGCCGCGATGTACCAAAGTCGAGCGAGGCCAGGGTACCGCGCGGCTGGCAGGGCTGCAGCTGCAGGGTCCAGCCCAGGTGCTCGCACAACCGCGCGATCAGTTCCAGGCCGATGCCGCCGCGGTCGCCGCGCTCACCGCGGGCCATCCGCGCGTGGATCGCTGCGATCTCCTCCGGGCTCATGCCATGGCCGGGGTCCTGCAGGGTCAACACCGCTGCCGAGGTCAGGCGCAGCTCGATATGACCGCGGCCGCTGTTCTCGATGGCATTGCGCAGCAGGTTGCCGATCGCTGCCTGCACCACCGCCAGCGGCGCGACGATGTCGACCGGCGCGGCCTGGATGCCGATGCTCAGGTCCTTGTCGCCCAGCAGGTGGCGATGGTCGTCGACGATCTCCGGCAGCAGCTGGTCCAGCGCGATGCGCTCGGCACGGGCAGCCAGGCGGGCGGGATCACGCGCCAGCACCAGCAACAGCTCGATCAGCTGCTCAACGCCCTGCGCGGTACGCAGCACGCGCTGCATCTGCTGTCGTGCGCGCTCAGGCAGGCCGGGTTGCTCCAGCGCCAGTTCGGCGGCACCGGTCATCACTGCGATCGGCGTGCGCAGTTCATGGCTTGCGGTACTGATGAACACCCGCTCGCGCTCGACGAACTGCTCGTTGCGATCAAGGTAATCGTTCAGCGCATCGGCGATGGTGTGCAGCTCGGAACTGCCGCGCGGATCGACGTCAATGCGCTGGCCCTGCACGCCGGGCCGCAGTGCACCGATGTGCTGGGCCAGCAGGCTCAAGGGGCGCACCATGCGCTCCATGCCGAAGGAGGCCATCAACACGGTGACGAAGATCATGATGATGCCGGCCAGCATCACCCAGCGCGTTGCGAATTGTTCCAGGTCGTGGAAATCGGAGATGTCCAGGGCCAGCGCAACCCGTCCCATCGAGCCGGTATCGCGCACCATCACCGCCGTCTCGCGCTCGCCGATCATCACCCCGTCATGCAACCCCGGATGCAGGGTGCGCAGGCTGGCGGGCATGTTGGCTTCATTGAAGCGGAACAGGCTCAGCGTGTCCGAGTCCTGCCAGCGATAGTGCGGCTCGTGCTCGGTGTGCTCGACGATGCTGTCCAGTTCGGAATTGAGCAGCGCGCGCCACGCCGCGTGCTCGGCGTGTTCGTGCACGTAGTTGCCCACACTGAACACCGCCAGCGAAATCAGCGCCAGGTAGCCCAGCAGCCACCACACCACCCGGCGGTAGAGCGGCCCGGGCTTACGCGCCATCGTCATCGTTCCGTGCGTCCGCGCCTGCGGTGGACGCCAGCCGGTAGCCCACCCGTGGCAGGGTGTGGATCAGCTTGTCGGCAAAGGGGCCGTCCACACTGCGGCGCAGCTCGTACACATGCGAGCGCAGGAGGTCGCCGTCCGGTGGTTCATCACCCCACAGGGCGAATTCCAGCTGCTGCCGGGTGACCGCGCCCGGGCTGGCGCGCATCAGCACTTCCAGCAGCTTGCGGCAGGCCGGGTACAGGTGCAGCACCTGGCCGGCGCGCTGCGCCTCCAGGCTGGCCAGGTCCAGCACCAGGTCGCCCACCTGCAGGCGCTTGCGCGGATTGCGACCCTGCGCGCGCAGCAGCAGCGCCTCCAGGCGCACTTCCAGTTCCGGCAAGGCGAACGGCTTGGTCAGGTAATCATCTGCGCCGGCACGGAAGCCGGCAATCTTGTCCGGCAGTTCGTCGCGTGCGGTCAGCATGATCACCGGCACTTCCGAGGCGTGCTCGGACCGCAGCCGTCGCAGCACCTCCGGGCCTTCCATGCGCGGCAGCATCCAGTCCAGGATCACCGCGTCATACGGGTGGCTGCCGGCC
>NZ_JBFRFE010000413.1:0-3949 GCF_052114665.1 Stenotrophomonas sp. 2YAF22
GGCACACACATACCGGGGCAACATGCTGCGAGGGTTTTGCCTGTAGCGGGGGAGCGGGGGCGAAGCCCCCGCCAAACAACCCCTTAGAACTTGAAGACGTAGGACGCGCCGTAGACCAGCGGATCGATGTTGACCGTGCCGATCTTCTCGCCGTCCAGCTTCACCTTGCTGTCGATGTCGATCCAGCGCATGTCCACGCGCAGTGCGCCCTTCTCGCCAATCGCGAAGTCGATGCCCGCATGCGCGGCCAGGCCCCAAGAATCCTGCAGCTTCAGCTTGCTGTTGGCCAGCGCACCGGTGGTGTCTTCGCTGAAGAACGTCGTGTAGTTCAGGCCGGCGCCCACGAACGGCGACACCTTGCCCTTGCTGTTGAAGTGGTACTGCAGGGTGACCACCGGCGGCAGCTGCTTGGTGCTGCCCACGCGGCCGAGGCCGTTGATGTTGATGTCGTGCTTGAACGGCAGCGCCGCCAGCACTTCGATGCCCAGGTTGTCGGCGATGAAGTACTCACCGGTGATGGTCGGCTTGACGTCGTTGTCGACGTCGACCTTCAGGGTGCCACCGGCCAGCCAGCCGTTGTTCGACTTCGGCGCGACCTGGTGCACGCCAGCGGAAAGGGTCCAGTCGCCCTTGGACTGGGCCATGGCCGGGGCAGCGGCCAACGACAGGGCGGCGGCCAGGCTGGCCACGATCAGGGGGGAGGTCTTGCGCATGGGGGTGATCTCGTTGCTGGGTGGATGTGGCCAGTCTCGGCCTCACGCCGCGCTAACGCTTTGATCCGGATCAAATCCTGTCCGGCCCCCGTCCCGGCGGCGGGCTTGGCCGGCGGTGGTCAAGGCCGGCCTGCTAGACTTGTGGGCCCTATCCACCCCGCCGCACCTGTCGCGGCTGCAGGAGCTTGAGAACATGGCAATCAAGGTTGGTATCAACGGTTTCGGTCGCATCGGGCGTAACGTCCTGCGCTCGGCGGTGCTGAACTTCGGCGACGACATCGAAATCGTGGCCATCAACGATCTGCTGGAGCCGGATTACCTGGCCTACATGCTCAAGTACGACTCCGTGCACGGCCGTTTCAAGGCCGACGTAGCCGTCGATGGCAAGGATCTGCTGGTCAACGGCAAGAAGATCCGCCTGACCCAGGAACGCGATCCGTCCAACCTGAAGTGGGACGAAGTCGGCGTCGACGTCGTGCTCGAAGCCACCGGCCTGTTCCTGGACAAGGTCAGCGCGCAGAAGCACATCGATGCCGGCGCCAAGAAGGTCATCCTGTCGGCACCGTCGAAGGACGACACGCCGATGTTCGTGTTCGGCGTGAACGACAAGACCTACGCTGGCCAGGCGATCATCTCCAACGCCTCGTGCACCACCAACTGCCTGGCGCCGCTGGCCAAGGTCATCAATGACAAGTGGGGCATCAAGCGCGGCCTGATGACCACCGTGCATGCGGCCACCGCCACGCAGAAGACCGTCGATGGCCCGTCCAACAAGGACTGGCGCGGCGGCCGCGGCATCCTGGAGAACATCATTCCGTCCTCCACCGGTGCCGCCAAGGCCGTCGGCGTGGTCATCCCGGAACTGAACAAGAAGCTGACCGGCATGAGCTTCCGCGTGCCGACCTCGGACGTGTCGGTGGTCGACCTGACCGTCGAGCTGGAAAAGGAAGCCACCTACGCCGAGATCTGCGCCGAAGTGAAGGCACAGAGCGAAGGCGCGCTGAAGGGCATCCTCGGTTACACCGAAGACAAGGTCGTGGCCACCGATTTCCGCGGTGAAACCCACACCTCGGTGTTCGACGCCGACGCCGGCATCGCCCTGGACGGCACCTTCGTCAAGCTCGTGTCGTGGTACGACAACGAGTGGGGCTATTCCAACAAGTGCCTGGAAATGGCCAAGGTCGTCGCAGCCAAGTAAGGCCTGCGAAGATCGTCGCGCGAACCCCGGCCTGGCCGGGGTTCGTCGTTTAAGGGGCCCGGCCTGACGTAGCATGGGCCCGTCGACCGCCGCCATCGTGGCGCGGGATCGCATTGGAAGGCGAGGAATGGAAGCACTCTTGGTCCTGGCAGTACTGGTCCTGCTGGCGATACCGCTGCTGCTGGTGGTGGCGCTGGTGATGATTGCCGGCCTGCGCCGGCGGGTCGCCGCGCTGGAGGCCGCACAGAGCGTGCAGGCCGCGCCCACTTCGGCAGAGACGCTTGGCCGTGCGCCCACGGCAGTGGCCGCGCCGCCGCGCGCGCCTGCGGCATCGCGCGAACCCGGCAGCGAGCCCTCGTTCCTGCGGCCCACGGCGGCCACGGCCCCGCCTCCGGTTGCCGCCCGCGAGGAGCTGCCGCCACCGGTCCAACCCGCGCGTCCGTCGCCGCCACCGCCGTTGCCACCTGAGCCCACATTGCCGCCCTTGCCAGCGGAACCGGCCCTGCCGAACCTGGTCGAGCGCGCGATCGGTGCGGTCAAACACTGGTTCACCCAGGGCAATGTGCCGGTGAAGATCGGCATGCTGGTGCTGTTGGCCGGCGTTGCTGCGCTGCTCAAGTACGTCAGCGACCAAGGCTGGCTGGTGGTGCCGGTCGAGCTGCGGCTGGCGGGCATCACCGTCGGTGCGCTGGGCCTGCTGGCCTTCGGCTGGCACCAGCGCGAGCGCCGGCGGATGTTCGCGCTGGCCCTGCAGGGGGGCGCCATCGGCGTACTGCTGCTGACCATCTTCGCTGCCTTCAAGCGTTTCGATCTGCTCGCGCCCGGCTTCGCTTTTGCCAGCTCGATCGCGCTGGTGGCGGGGCTGTGCGTGCTGGCGGTCGTGCAGAACTCGCGCACGTTGGCAGTGCTGGGCATCCTGGCCGGCTTCATGGCGCCGCTGTGGCTGTCCACCGGCAGTGGCAACCACGTCGGGCTGTTCAGCTACTACGCCGTGCTCAACGCGGGCATTTTCGCCATTGCCTGGTATCGCCCGTGGCGTGTGCTGAACCTGATGGGTTTCGCGTTCACCTTCGGCATCGGCACCTTCTGGGGCGTGCTGCAGTACGACGCGGCCAAGTTCGCCAGTACCGAACCGTTCCTGCTGCTGTTCTTCGTCTTCTATCTGCTGATTCCGTTGTTGTATGCGCGCCGGCAGCCGGCCGGGCGTCGCGATCTGGTCGACGGCAGCCTGGTGTTCGGCACGCCGCTGATTGCCTTCTCGCTGCAGGCCGGCATGCTGCACGAACAGCCGATGACGCTGGCCCTGTGTGCGCTGGGCCTGGCAGCGATCTATGCGCTGCTGGCACGGGCCCTGATCGCGCGCGCGTCGTACACGGTGCTGGCGCAGTCGCATGCGGTACTGGCGGTGGGCTTTGCGACGCTGGCGGTGCCGTTGGCATTCTCGGCGCGGGCCACCGGTGCGGTATTCGCGCTGGAAGGCGCCGGCCTGGCGTGGCTGGGGTTGCGCCAGAAGCGCTGGTTGCCGCAGGTGACCGGTGCGCTGCTGCAGCTCGCCGCCGCATTCGCATTCGTGGTGGGCGCCGACCATTGGCACCAGGACCAGCGTTTCCTGCTCAACCCGACCGCGATCGGCGCACTGCTGCTGGCCGTGGCGGGTTTCGCGGCGGCGTGGAGCTATCAGCGAAGGCAGCGCCATGACATCGCCCTGGCGTACTACCTGTGGGGCCTGCTGTGGTGGTTGGGTGGTGTCGCCCATGAGATCGGCCGCTTCTTCCAGCATTCGGCGCAGGCCGATGCTGTGTTGGTGCTGGCCGCCGTCACCGCCTGGCTGGCCTCGGAGGTGCAGCGCCGCATGCCGGCGCGTGCGCTGGGCGTGACCGCGCTGGTGATGCTGGCAGCGGGCTTCCCGTTGGCGCTGCTGCAGAGCGATGCACACCAGCAGCCGTTTGCCGGCTATGGCGCATTGGCATGGGCAGTGTTCGCCGTGCTCGGCGTGCGCAGCCTGCTGTGCCTGCGCCAGGGCAATGGTGGCGTGGCC
>NZ_JBFRFE010000414.1:0-3932 GCF_052114665.1 Stenotrophomonas sp. 2YAF22
GTGCAACACGGCATCCTGCGACCGATGGTCGCGACGGTGCGCAATTACCGCATCTTGTGTTGACGGCTCGGAATATCCCCACTATGTTGTGGCCGTCACTCCCGGTCAGCCGCCGCCGCCGGACATGCAGCAAACGTCCCGCGGCCCGCCCCTGAAGGCTTGCCGTGTCGACGCGGCCGCCATCGTGCGGACGCAGGTCGCCCCCACGGCCCGGATACCGGCCGCAGGCGCAGGCAGATGCCGACGACCTGTGTTCCCGCCCCTTGGCACATCACCCGTTCGCCCCGTGCGCCGGTATCGCGTGCAGGGCCGCCATGGCATCGGGCGCCGACGCGCGCACGAGCCTGGAGTTCCACCACCATGACCGACAGTACCTTCCGCGTGGCCGACCTGGCCGGCGCCGGCGACGCCATGCGCGCCAGCGGCGAGCGCGTGCCGACCTGGATCACCAAGGAAGCCGGCAATCGTCGCCTGCCGTACGATGCGGCGCGCCTGCTGCGCAGCATCGATGCCATCCACGCCGAGCTGCCGCAGCTGGATGTGGCCGACTATCGCCGCGTGGTGCTGGCGATGGTCGAACGCAAGCCCAGCATCAGTGCCGATGATCTGGTGGATCTGCTGATCCGCGAAGCGGAATCGCGCGTCGACCTTGTCGCGCCGCAGTGGGAACAGTTCGCTGCACGCCTGTACCTGCGCCGTCTGTACAAGCGCGCCAGCCGCAACCGCTTCTACGATGTCAGCCTGAAGTACGGCTCCTTCGTGGGCCTGCAGGAAAGCCTGGCCGACCGCGGCATCTACAGCAACGACATCCTGCGCTGCTATTCGAAGGAAGAGCTGCAGCAGGCCGGCGAGATGATCGACCCCGAGCGCGATCGTCTGTTCGCCTATAACGGGCTGTACCTGCTGRCCACGCGCTACCTGGCTACTGATCGCAGCCGCGAGGTGTATGAGCTGCCGCAGGAACGTTGGCTGACCATTGCCCTGTACCTGATGCAGAACGAGGGTGGGGCTGGTGAGAGCGGCCGCGTGCGCCGCATGCAGCTGGTGGGCGAGGCGTACTGGGCGTTGTCCAACCTGTACATGACCGTGGCCACGCCAACCCTGGCCAATGCAGGCAAGGTCGGCGGCCAGCTGTCGAGCTGCTTCATCGACACGGTGGACGACAGCCTGCAGGGCATCTATGACTCCAACACCGATATCGCCCGTGTGTCCAAGCACGGTGGTGGTGTGGGTGCGTACCTGGGGTACGTGCGCAGCAGTGGCGCGCCGATCCGCGGCGTGCCCAACTCGTCCGGCGGCGTGGTGCCGTGGATCAAGCAGCTCAACAACACGGCGGTGTCGGTCGACCAGCTCGGCCAGCGCAAGGGTGCAGTGGCGGTGTACCTGGACATCTGGCACCGCGACATCGAGGCGTTCATGGACCTGCGCCTGAACAACGGCGACCAGCGCCTGCGTGCGCATGATGTGTTCACCGCCATCTGCGTGCCGGACCTGTTCATGGAGGCCGTCGAGCGCCGTGCCGACTGGTACCTGYTCGATCCGCACGAGGTGAAGCAGGCCAAAGGCTGGTACCTGCAGGATTTCTACGACGAGAAGCGAGGGCAGGGCAGCTTCCGCGACCGCTACGCCGAGCTGGTGGCCGACGAACGCATCAGCCGTCGCACGGTGAAGGCGATCGACCTGTTCAAGCGGATCATGCTCAGCCAGCTGGAAACCGGCAACCCGTTCCTGTTCTACCGCGACGAAGTGAACCGGAAGAACCCGAACAAGCATGCGGGCATGGTCTATTCCAGCAACCTGTGCACCGAGATCCTGCAGAACATGAGCCCGACGCGGATGATCCAGGAGATCGTCAGCGGCGACCAGATCGTCACCACCCGCCGCGCGGGCGACTTCGTGGTCTGCAACCTGTCGTCGATCAACCTCGGCCGTGCCATCACCGCCCCCGAGGATCTGCTGGCCAAGGATGTGCTGGAACGCTTGATTCCGATCCAGGTGCGCATGCTCGACAACGTGATCGACCTCAACGCGCTGCCGGTGCCGCAGGCCACCATCACCAACCGCAAGTACCGCGCCATCGGCCTGGGCACGTTCGGCTGGCACCACCTGCTGGCACAGCAGGCGATCCATTGGGAATCGCCCGAGGCCGAGGAACTGTCCGATCGCCTGTTCGAGCGCATCAACTTCCTGACCATCCAGGCCAGCGCGCAGCTGGCCAAGGAGAAAGGCAGCTACCCGATGTTCGCTGGCAGCGACTGGCACAACGGCAACTATTTCCGTGACCGCGATTACAGTGGCGCGGCCTGGGACAGTCTTGCGCGCGAGGTAGCGACCAACGGCCTGCGCAATGGCTGGCTGCTGGCGGTGGCGCCGAACATGAGCACCGCGCAGATCGCCGGCTCCACCGCGTCGATCGATCCGATCTACAGCGCGTTCTACTACGAGGAAAAGAAGGACTTCCGGCGGCCGGTGGCCGCGCCTGGCCTGTCGCTGGAAACCTGGCCGTACTACGAGAAGGGTGCCTACAAGGTCGACCAGTTCGCCAGCGTGCGGCAGAACGCACGCCGCCAGCGCCATGTGGACCAGTCGATCAGCTTCAACCTGTACGTGCCCAGCACGATCCGCGCCAGCACGCTGCTGGAGCTGCACCTGAGTGCCTGGCGCGAAGGGCTGAAGACCACCTACTACGTGCGCTCCAACGACATCGATATCAGCGAATGCGAGTGGTGCTCGAGCTGACCAGCCCGACCCCTCGGTGGTAGTGCCGGCCGCTGGTCGGCAACCCGTCAGCAACAGAACGAAGGCAGAAGACCATGGCAACACCCCTGGACCGCATCAAGATCCTCGAACCGCGCCACCCCAACCGCAGCACCGGCATCATCAACGGCCGCACCAGCGGCATCCTGAACTGGAACGACATTCCGTACCCGTCGTTCTATCGCGCCTACAAGGAGCTGTCGACCAACTTCTGGATCCCCGACGAAGTGGACATGAAGGTGGATGCACGCCAGTACGGCGAGCTCAACGCGCGCGAGAAGAACGCCTACGATTCCATCATCGGCCTGCTGGCCACGCTGGATTCGCCGCAGACGCGCTTCATCTACAACGTCGCCGAGTACATCACCGATCCGGCCGCGCACGCCAACGCGGCGATCATCGGCCAGCAGGAGGTGATCCACAACGAGAGCTACAGCTACGTGCTTGCCTCGATCACCGACCTGCCCAACCAGAACCGCATCTTCGAGATCGCCCGCACCCATCCCACCATCATCAAGCGCAACGCGCCGATCATGGGGGCCTACGACGACTTCATGCGCGAGAAGACCGCCGAAACCCTGCTGAAGTCGTTGATCCAGTCCTCGATCCTGGAAGGCATCAACTTCTATTCCGGCTTCGCGTATTTCTACAACATGGTGCGGCAGAACCGCATGAACGGCACCGGCAAGATCATCAGCTTCATCAACCGTGATGAGCTGGCCCACACCAAGTTCATCAGCGAGCTGATCCGCGCCATCATCGGCGAGAACCCGGAACTGCAGACCAACGAGCTGACCGCCTACGTGCACCAGTCGTTCGAACACGCCATCGAACTGGAAACCCAGTGGTCGGCGGAGGTGCTCGATGGCATCGATGGCATCGACGTGGACGAGATGGTGCGCTACGTGAAGTACCGCGCCAACAAGATGGCCGGCATGCTCGGCATCGAGCGCCTGTACAGCGACACCACCGACAACGTGATGCCGTGGATCAAGGCCTACGCCGACAACTTCACCGAGACCAAGACCGACTTCTTCGAGATGCGCAATGCAAGCTACAAGAAGACCAACGTCGACAACGGCTTCGACGACCTCTGAGCGCGGCCTGGCGCTCCGCATCCTGATCGTGGTGGCGTCGCTCAGCGGCAACACCCGTGAGCTCGGCCGCCACATCGC
>NZ_JBFRFE010000415.1:0-3922 GCF_052114665.1 Stenotrophomonas sp. 2YAF22
GGTGATTGCAGTTGCCGGCCAGCGGCCGGCACTACCAGAGCCGCCGTGCCAATGGATACGGATGCAACCAAATTTCCCTTGCGCCACTAGGCCGCAAGGCTGGTGCAGTGCGGCATACTAGGGGTCTTGCCCCACAGGTGTGCCATGACGCGCGCGTTCAACTTCAGTGCCGGCCCTGCAACGTTGCCGGAATCGGTCCTGCGCCAGGCGCAGGCGGAAATGCTGGACTGGCACGGTAGCGGTGCCTCCATCGTGGAAATGAGCCATCGCGGTCCGGAGTTCATGTCCGTGGCCGCCGAGGCCGAGGCCGACCTGCGTCGCCTGCTCGACATTCCCGAGGACTATGCGGTGCTGTTCCTGCCCGGTGGCGCCACCACCCAGCAGGCGTTGATCCCGCTCAACTTCGCCAGCCCCGGCCAGCGTGCCGACTACGTGGTCACCGGCCACTGGGGCAAGACCGCAGTCAAGCAGGCCAGCCCCTACGTGGACGTCAACATCGCCGCCAGCAGCGAGGCCGAAGGGTATCGCCAGCTGCCCGAGCGCGCCGGTTGGCAGCTCTCTCCCGACGCCGCGTACGTGCACATCACTGCCAACGAGACCATCCACGGCGTCGAGTTCCGTGATGTGCCCGAGACCGGCAACGTGCCGCTGGTGGCCGACTTCAGTTCGTCCATCGCCAGCGAGCCGCTGGACGTGCGCCGCTACGGTGTCATCTATGCCGGTGCGCAGAAGAACCTGGGCCCGGTCGGCATCGCGGTGATGATCATCCGTCGCGACCTGCTGGAGCGTACTGGCCAGCCACGCGCGGACATCTTCGATTACCGCTCGCACGTCGCCCGCGATTCCATGCTCAACACCCCGCCCACCTGGAACTGGTACCTGGCCGGACTGGTGTTCAAGTGGATGCTGGCCGAAGGTGGCGTGGTCGAGTTCGCCAAGCGCAACGCCGCCAAGGCCGCGCTGGTGTACGGCGCCATTGATGCCTCCGGCGGCTTCTATCGCAACGAGGTCGCCCATTCGGCGCGCTCGCGGATGAACATCCCGTTCTTCCTGCCCAGCACCGACCTGGATGCCCGTTTCGTCGCCGATGCCAAGGCCGCCGGCCTGCTGGCGCTGAAGGGTCACAAGGTGGTCGGTGGCATCCGCGCCTCGCTTTACAACGCCATGCCGCTGGCCGGGGCGGAGGCGCTGGTCGCCTTCATGGCCGATTTCCAGCAGCGTCACGGCTGAGCAATGAACGGCGCGCATCGTCGGGTGCGCGCCCCGCAACAAGGAATTCCGATGGCAAGCAAACCCAGCAAGAAGGCGTCGAAGAAGGCCGAGCCGGCCAAGGACAGCGCCACTTCCAAGCCCAAGGGCAAGTCGAAGGCAACCGCGGTGCCGACCCTGGCGCCACTGGCACTGGCCGATGTGCGTTCGAAGATCGACCAGATCGACCGTGACATCCAGAGCCTGATCGCCGAACGCGCACAGTTCGCCCACCAGGTCGGCAAGGCCAAGGGCAAGCTCGCCGCTGCCGTCGACTACTACCGCCCCGAGCGCGAGGCGCAGGTGCTGCGCATGGTGGTGGATCGCAACGAAGGCCCGCTCAGCGATGAGCTGCTGGTGCACGTCTACCGCGAAATCATGTCGGCCTGCCTGGCCCAGCAGGAGCCGTTGAAGATCGGCTACCTCGGTCCGGAAGGTACCTTCAGCCAGCAGGCCGTGCTCAAGCACTTCGGCCGCTCGGCGCTGGGCCTGCCGATGGCCAGCATCGAAGAAGTGTTCCAGGAAGTGGAAGCGGGCAACGCTGATTTCGGCGTGGTGCCGGTGGAAAACTCGGGGCAGGGCACCATCCAGATCACCCTGGACATGTTCCTTACCTCCAACCTGAAGATCTGCGGCGAAGTGGAACTGCGCGTGCAGCAGTACCTGATGTCGCGCAGTGGCCGCATCGAGGACATCGAACGCGTCTACGGCCATCCGCAGTCGTTCATGCAGACCTCGGCATGGATGCGCGCCAACCTGCCCAAGGCCGAGAAGATCCCGGTGGCCAGCAACGCCGAAGGTGCGCGCCGTGCGCGCAACGCCGACGATGCAGCGGCCATTGGCGGCGAGAGCGCCGGCCATGTGTACGGCCTGAAGAAGGTCGTCACCAAGCCGATCCAGAACGATGCCGACAACACCACCCGTTTCCTGGTGGTGGGGCGCAACATCTTCCCGACCTCTGGCCATGATCGCACCTCGGTGCTGGTGTTCATCCATGACAAGCCGGGCGCGCTGTTCGATGTGCTCAGCCCGTTCGCGCGCCATGGCATCAGCATGAACCGCATCGAGTCGCGCCCCTCGCACCACGGCAAGTGGGAATACGGCTTCTTCATCGACCTGGCCGGTCACATCGACGACGCGCCGATGCAGGCCGCACTTGCCGAACTGGAAGCGCACTCGGCGCAGATCAAGGTGCTTGGCTCCTATCCGGTAGCCGTGCCCTGATCCCTGCTGCGGCGGCTGCGGCCGCCGCCCCTGATGCACCGCCGGCGAGCCGGCGTTTACGGAACCATTCAACGATGAGCAACGCGCAGCACTGGATCGCCCGCAAGGGCCAGCCCCTGCAGGGCAGCCTGACCATTCCCGGCGACAAGTCGGTCTCGCACCGCTCGGTGATGTTCGCCGCGCTGGCCGATGGCACCTCGCATATCGAAGGCTTCCTGGAAGGCGAAGACACCCGCGCCACCGCGCGCATCTTCAGCCAGCTGGGCGTGCGCATCGAAACCCCCAGTGCGTCGCAGCGCATCGTGCACGGCGTCGGCATCGATGGCCTGCAGGCACCCAGCGCACCGCTCGACTGTGGCAATGCCGGCACCGGCATGCGCCTGCTGGCCGGCCTGCTGGCCGGTCAGGCATTCGACTGCACGCTGGTCGGCGACGAATCGTTGTCCGGCCGTCCGATGCGCCGCGTCACCGGTCCGCTGTCGCAGATGGGCGCGAAGATCGACACCGAGGAAGACGGCACGCCGCCGCTGCACGTGCATGGCGGGCAGACGCTGCACGGCATCGACTTTGCCTCGCCGGTGGCCAGTGCGCAGATCAAGTCCGCCGTGCTGCTGGCCGCCCTGTACGCGCACGGCGAAACCAGCGTGACCGAACCGCACCCGACCCGCGACTACACCGAGCGCATGCTGTCCGCGTTCGGCGTGGACATCGCGTTCTCGCCGGGCAACGCCCGCCTGCGTGGTGGCCAGCGCCTGCGCGCGACCGATATCGTGGTGCCGGCCGACTTCTCCTCGGCCGCGTTTTTCCTGGTCGCGGCCAGCATCATTCCCGGCTCCGAACTGCGCCTGAAGCAGGTCGGCCTCAATCCGCGCCGTACCGGCCTGCTGCACGCGCTGCGCCTGATGGGCGCGGACATCACCGAACAGAACCCGGCAGAGCAGGGCGGCGAACCGGTGGCCGATCTGCTGGTGCGTTACGCGCCGCTGAAGGGTGCGCGCATTCCCGAGGAGCTGGTGCCGGACATGATCGACGAGTTCCCGGCATTGTTCGTGGCCGCTGCTGCCGCCGAAGGCCAGACCGTGGTGACCGGCGCCGCCGAGCTGCGGGTGAAGGAATCCGATCGCCTGGCCGCGATGGCGACCGGCCTGCGCGCGCTGGGCATGCAGGTGGACGAAACCGAAGATGGTGCCACCCTGCACGGGGGCGTATCGCTGGGCAGTGGCACCATTGAAAGCCACGGTGATCATCGCATCGCAATGGCCTTCGCCATTGCCGGCCAGATCAGCCATGGTGAAGTGCGCATCAACGACATCGCCAACGTCGCAACGTCCTTCCCGGATTTCGACGGACTGGCTCGCAGCGCCGGCTTCAACCTGGCCTGATCGGGGGGAGTGCCGGCCGCTGGCCGGCATCTCGCGCGTCCCGCCAAAGGTTCATGGGGTTGCCGGCC
>NZ_JBFRFE010000416.1:0-3900 GCF_052114665.1 Stenotrophomonas sp. 2YAF22
TACACCAGCAACCCCATCCAGGGCAGCCAGCTGCGCGGTGCCTCACGGCAGGCCAGCAATGGCAGCGAGGCCAACGCATACAGCACCAGGATGTCGCCCGACCAGACCAGCAGTGCATGGCACAGGCCGATCAGCAGCAGCCCGGCGCTGCGGCGCAGGTAGAACGGAGTGAACTGGCGGCCCGCYGCCTCGGCGCGCTGGGCCATCACCGCAAAGCCCGCCCCGAACAGCAGCGAGAACAGGGTGAAGAACTTTCCCTGCACGAACACATAGACGAACGCATCAGCCCAGTAGTCGATGCCCTGCCAATGCGCGTCGATGCCCGTAAAGGCCAGGTCCAGCGGCCCGCTGAGGGCCTCGATGTTCATCAGCAGGATGCCCAGCAGGGCGAAGCCACGCAGTATGTCCAGCAGGGCGATGCGTTCGCCGGAAGCCACCGGTTGCAGGGAAGGGGAAGCGGTGTTCACAGGGCATCCGGCGTGCAGGTCCGTCATTATGCCGCCGGCCTGCGGACCGTGGATGGCTCCGCCCTGTTCCACATACGCAACGGCCCGCCGAGGCGGGCCGTTGCTGCCATCACTATCGCGACGCGATCAGTGCTGGTGACCGCCGTCGCCGTGGACGTGGCCGTGTTCGAGCTCTTCCTTGCCGGCTTCGCGCACGTCGACGATCTCGACGTCGAAATGCAGGTCCTTGCCGGCCATCGGATGGTTCAGGTCGACGTCGACCACGCTCATGCCGACCTTCTGCACGGTCACGGCACGCGGGCCGAAGTTGGTCTGCAGCACGACCTGCTGGCCCGGGACCAGCTTGGCGGTACCGAAGTGCTTCTTCGGCACGCGCTGGGACAGGCCATCACGGCGCTCGCCGTAAGCATCGGCCGCCTTGACGTCGACGTCGAAGGTCGCGCCGGCTTCCTTGTCCATCATGGCGTTTTCCAGGCCCGGGATGATGTTGCCGTGGCCGATCAGGATCGCCAGCGGCTCGCCGCGGTCCTTGGACGATTCGATCGTCTCCTGGCCGGCCTCGGAGACGGTGTAGTGGAAGCGGACAACGCGGTCTTTTTCGATCTTCATGCGCAACTCTGTCTGGATCTGCCGGAGGCAGGCGGGTTGGGGCGGGTTGTCGCCCGGCGGGGACGCCGCCATCATGACGGCCAATCCAAGGTCGCGCATTATCCGGAGAACATGCACATCACGCCAGTTTCGTCCGGCACGCGCCGGCTCCTCGCGCCCGCCCTGCTGCTGGCCCTGCCCCTGCTGCTGACCGCCTGCGGCGGCGGCAAGGCCGTCCGTTCCGCACCGCCACCGCCTGCGGCAGGCTGGCCCAGCACCACTCCGGACAACCCCGAAGCGGCCAATTCGGTGCTGATGCGTGCCATCAGCCTGGTTGGCACGCCCTATCGCTACGGCGGCAACACGCCTGAATCCGGCTTCGACTGCAGTGGTCTGGTCGCCTACGTCTACCGTGAAATGCTGGATCTGAAGCTGCCGCGGACCTCACGCGACCTGGCGGCGGTTCAGGGCCCGAAGATCGACCCGAAGCGCCTGGCGACCGGCGACCTGGTCTTTTTTGGCAGCCGCGGCAGTGTCAGCCACGTCGGTATCTACGTGGGCGAAGGTCGATTCGTGCACGCCCCGAGCACCGGCGGAACGGTCCGCCTTGATTCCCTCAGCGGCCCCTATTGGAAGGACCACTACACAGGGGCGAAACGGGTCCTTCGCTAAAATGAACAGGCGATATGTTCAAAACTGTGACAGATATCACCGCGCAACTAACGATTTATTAACGGAATTTTTAACTTATTACTGCTTTTACAGGGCATGATGCCCCATCGTTTTTTTCCTTGTGACCGACGCGTGACGACAAACGACCCGACGTGCCAAGGCCAGACCGCCGCTTCTTCGCGTAGTGTCCGCCCGCTTCTGCTGGGCCTGGCATTGTGTCTGACCAGCCTTCCCGCCTGGTCGCAGTCCGCTCCCACCCGTACCGATGCGACCCCGGCTGCTACCGCCGAGACCGCCCCTCGCGCAGCCGCCAAGGCCGACGCCACCGCTCCGCAGCGCAGCCGCGCCGATGCCGCCGCCAGCGCCACCCTGGCCGCCCTGCTGCCGCACCTGGCCGCCAATGACACCATTCCCCTGATGGACCGCTCGGCCATGGTGGCCGGTGACCTCAGCCGCCTCCTCGCCAATTACGACACCAGCAGCGCCGCCAATGGCAGCGTCGTGGTCGGCAACGCTGCCGACAACGGCAAGGTGCAGTCGCTGCTGCGCCGGGCCATGACCCTGCTCGGCACCCCGTACCGTTGGGGTGGCAGCAATCCGGACAGCGGCTTCGACTGCAGTGGCCTGGTCGGTTACGTGTTCCGCTCGGCCCTGGGCATCGAGCTGCCGCGCGTCTCGCGCGAAATGGCGCATGACGCCAATGCCGAACTGATCAACGACCGCGCCGCGCTGGCTGCAGGCGATCTGGTGTTCTTCGGCCGCAAGGGCCGGGTCGACCACGTCGGCATCTACGTGGGCGATGGCCGCTTCCTGCACGCCCCAAGCACCGGCAAGGACGTCCGCGTCGACACCCTGCTCACCGGCTACTGGGGCAACAAGTTCATGCAGGCCCGCCGGGTCGACCTCTGATCCGGGGTCATCTGCGCATTGCCTGAAAAGCCGCTGCCCTGCAGCGGCTTTTTCATTGGGCGGCTGGCCGTAACCGGGGCCGCTGGCCGCTGGCCGCCGCTTGCTGCGTTGGTCCTTGATGTCAAGGTTGCAGTGACCGCGACAGGCCGACCGTGTTCGGCCACAGCATCCCGGCGCGGGGCGGCGCGCCGGGTGCCCGGCTGGGCCGCCCGTGTTGCCTGGGGGAAAGGAATGGCGGCAAGCCTGGAGATTCCATCGCGTTGCGCAATCTGGTTCGGCCAACCGCAGGCAGCCGAGCGGGGTGCGCTGGCGGCGGCCGGTTGGCAACTGCGCTGCGTCAGCCCTGCCCCTGCCATGGCCATCGGCCTGCGCGGCCGCGACCACCTGGTGGCCATCGTCGATCTGCGTCACCTTGATGCCGACGCCGTGCAGCTGCTGCTGCCATGGATCGAGCGGCATCACCACCTGCCCTGGCTCGCCGTGCTGCCCCCTGGACTGGGCAGCGCTCCGCCCGCGTGGGGGCCGCTGCTGCGCGCGTGCCGCGACCAGTTCGCGCTGCCACTGGAACTGCACGATCTGCTGTCGGCAATGCAGCGGCAATCCGAGGGCGACGACGCGTTGCCGCACATGGTCCGCGAGTCCGGCAACCTGCCGGCGCTGATCGGCGACAGCACCGCCCTGCTGTCGGTGCGCGCCTCCCTGCATAAATTCGCTCCGGTCGACCTGCCGGTGCTGGTCACCGGCGAGACCGGCACCGGCAAGGAACTTGCCGCGCAAGCGCTGCATGCCTTGTCCGGGCGCGCCGGCAAACCGTTCCTGGCGATCAACTGCGGCGCGATCCCTGCCAATCTGGTGCAGTCCGAACTGTTCGGCCACGAGCGTGGGGCCTTCACCGGTGCCGCCCAACGCCGCATCGGTCTGTTTGAAAGTGCCCACGGCGGCACCGTGTTCCTCGATGAAGTCGGCGACCTGCCCGCCGACGCACAGACCAGCCTGCTGCGGGTGCTGCAGGAGGGGACGCTGGAACGGGTCGGCAGCAACCAGCCGCTGCGTGTGGACGTGCGCGTACTGGCAGCCACCCACGTCGAACTCGAACAGGCGGTGGCCCAGGGCCACTTCCGCCGGGACCTTTACTACCGCCTCAATGTCCTGCGCTTGCCGATGCCCGCGCTACGCGAACGTGGCAGCGATGTCCTGCTGTTGGCCGAGCACTTCCTGCGCGGCTTCCGCCAACGCCACCCCGGCCGCGCACGCGGGTTTGATC
>NZ_JBFRFE010000417.1:0-3892 GCF_052114665.1 Stenotrophomonas sp. 2YAF22
ACGTGCTGCGCCACCTGCCCTACCCGCTGCGCGATGCGATGAAGCCGCTGTGCATCGGCGGCAGCCAACGCTTGCGCATGCAGCCCTGGTCGCCATCGGTGCTGGCCATGCGCCACGCCTGATACCCGCCCCTTCCGCTCCACGCGCCGGCTCCGCCCGGCGCCGCTCCAAGAGGACCTTCCCATGAGCCTGCTCAACGCCTGGTTCAACGCCTTCCTGCGCAGCCGTCGCGCGGGCAACCTGTTCGGTCGTCGCGCGATGCCCGAAGCCGGTTATGGCCGTGGCAGTACGCAGGCCGCGCCCGCCGCGCTCACTGCTGGATTGCTCGCGCTTGCACAGGGCAGCGAAGCCGATGCGCTGGCCACCCTGCAGTCACATGTCGATGGTCTCAGCCCGCACGAGGCCGAAGAGCGCCTGCTGCGCTTCGGCCCCAACGAGGTCGATCACGAGAAGCCGCTGCCGTGGTGGCGCCATCTGTGGCAGTGCTATCGCAACCCGTTCAACCTGCTGCTGACGGTGCTGGCAGCCGTGTCCTGGCTGACCGAAGACGCCAAGGCGACGGTGGTGATCGGCGCGATGGTGGTGCTGTCCACCCTGATCCGCTTCGTGCAGGAAGGGCGCTCCAACCGCGCCGCCGAACGGCTGAAGGCGCTGGTAGGCAACACCGCCCGCGTGCTGCGCCGCGCTGCGGGCACCGAGGCGGCAGAAGTGGCCGATCAGTATTTCGGCGCACAGCTGCACAGCCGGCGGCCGGCACGGCTGCTGGATCTGCCGATCCGCGACCTGGTACCGGGTGACCATATCGTGCTGTCGGCCGGCGACATGATCCCGGCCGACTGCCGCGTGCTCGCCGCCAAGGATCTGTTTGTCGCACAGGCGGCGATGACCGGCGAATCGCTGCCGGTGGAAAAGTTCGTGCAGCCGGGCAATGCCGACGCCGGCTTGATGGAACAGGCCAACCTGTTGTTCATGGGGACCAATGTGGTGTCCGGGACGGCAACAGCACTGGTGCTGGCCACCGGCAACACCAGCTACTTCGGCACCCTCGCCCAGCGCAGCAGTGCCAGCGATCGCGCGCCGACGGCATTCCAGGCCGGGGTCAACAGTGTCAGCTGGCTGCTGATCCGCTTTGCCCTGGTGATGGTGCCGTTCGTGCTGCTGGTCAATGGCTGGACCAAGGGCGACTGGACAGAAGCGTTCCTGTTCGCGCTGTCGGTGGCAGTCGGCCTGACCCCGGAAATGCTGCCGATGATCGTCACCTCCACCCTGGCCAAGGGCGCGGTGCTGCTGTCGCGGCGCAAGGTGATCGTCAAGCGCCTGGACGCGATCCAGAACTTCGGTGCGATGGAAGTGCTGTGTACCGACAAGACCGGCACCCTCACCCAGGACAAGATCGCGCTGGAGCGGCACACCGATGTGTTCGGGCAGGATTCGGAGGATGTGCTGACCTTCGCCTACCTCAACAGCCACTTCCAGACCGGCCTGATCAACCTGCTCGATCGTGCGGTGCTGGAGCATGTGGAGCTGCAGAGCTCACTGCGCCTGTCACAGGACTACCGCAAGGTCGACGAGATCCCGTTCGACTTCGAGCGCCGCCGCATGTCGGTGGTGGTATCCGAGCGTGAGGACCATCACGAATTGATCTGCAAAGGCGCGGTGGAGGAAATGCTGGCGGTGTGCAGCACCGTGCGCGAGAACGGCCAGGACATGCCGCTGGACGAACAGCGCCTGGCCCGCGTGCGGCAGACCACCGAGGAACTGAACGAACAGGGCCTGCGCGTGGTGGCGGTGGCGATGAAGGAGACCGCCGCCACCCAGACTGTGTACTCGCAGGCCGACGAGCGGGATCTGACCCTGGTCGGCTATGTGGCCTTCCTCGATCCGCCGAAGGAATCCGCTGCTCACGCACTGCAGGCGCTGGCCGCGCATGGTGTGGAAGTGAAGGTGTTCACCGGCGACAACGAACTGGTCACCGCCCGGATCTGCGCCCAGGTTGGCCTGGACGTCGACAGGATCGTGACCGGCCCGCAGATCGAGCGTATGGACGACGCTGCCGTGGCGCGTGCACTGCAGGAGCATCGCGTGTTCGCCCGCCTCACGCCCCTGCACAAGGAACGGCTGGTGCGCGAGCTGCGGGCGCAGGGCAAAGTGGTCGGCTTTCTCGGCGATGGCATCAACGATGCTCCCGCACTGCGCGCCGCCGATATCGGCATCAGCGTGGACAGTGCGGTGGACATCGCCAAGGAGGCCGCCGACATCATCCTGCTGGAAAAGAACCTGATGGTGCTCGAGGAAGGCGTCATCCAGGGGCGGCGGACCTTCAGTAACATGCTGAAGTACATTCGCATGACCGCCAGCTCCAATTTCGGCAACGTGTTCTCGGTGCTGGTGGCCTCGGCGTTCCTGCCGTTCCTGCCGATGCTGCCGTTGCAGCTGCTGGTGCAGAACCTGCTGTATGACATCTCGCAGATCGCCATTCCCTTCGACAATGTCGATGAGGAACTGGTGCGCAAGCCGCTGAAGTGGAACCCGGCGGACATCGGCCGCTTCATGGTGTTCTTCGGGCCGATCAGCTCGATCTTCGACCTCAGCTGCTTCGCCTTGATGTGGTATGTGTTCGACGCACGCACCCCGGCCGACCAGGGCCTGTTCCAGTCGGGCTGGTTCGTGGTCGGCCTACTGACCCAGACCCTGATCGTGCACATGATCCGCACGCCGAAGGTGCCGTTCCTGCAGAGCATCGCCGCGCCGCCGCTGCTGCTGATGACCGGGGCGATCATGGCGATCGGTGTGATCCTGCCGATGAGTCCGCTGGCGGGCTACTTCAAGCTGCAGGCACTGCCGGCCGGCTACTGGCCGTTCCTGGTGGCGATCCTGTTCGGCTATGCGGTGCTGACCACCGCGCTGAAGAAGCTCTACATCCGCCGCTACGGCTGGCAGTAAACGCGCCAGGCGCAGGGAGAACCCTCATGGACCTCAACCCCCATCTGCCCGCGTTCAACGCGGGCGCCACCCTCAGCTCGCTGATCAGCCTGTCCGTCGCCTTCGTTCTGGGCGCGCTGATCGGCCTGGAGCGGCAGTTCCGCCAACGCACTGCCGGCCTGCGCACCAACACGCTGGTGGCGGTAGGTGCCGCGGTGTTCGTCGACCTCGCCGTGCGCTTCCACGACATGTACGGCGGTCCGCCTTCACCGCTGCACGTGGTGGCCTACGTGATCTCCGGTGTCGGTTTCCTCGGTGCCGGCGCGATCATGAAGGATGGCGCCCAGGTATCGGGTCTGAACACCGCCGCCACCTTGTGGGGCTCGGCGGCGGTCGGCGCCTGTGCGGGCATCAAGCTCCTGCCCGAGGCGGTGCTGGCTGCGGTGTTCGTGCTGGCCGCCAACACCCTGCTGCGTCCGGTGGTGAACCGCATCCAGCGGCAACCGCTACCGGAAGCGTTCAGCGAAGCCACCTATGCCATCAACGTGGTCTGCCAACGCGAGCAGCAGGCCGAGGTATTGGACCGGCTTCTGCTGTTGCTGGAGCAGGCGCAGTACCCGGTGCGTGCGGTCGACCAGCGCCCGTTCGGCGAGCGCGATGTCGAGATCGAAGCGGTGCTGTACGCCACCACGGTCGATGGCGGCGAACTGGATGCCGTGCTGGCGACGTTGGCGGCCACGCCCGGTGTACTGCAGGGATTCTGGAACGCCAGCCTGGAGGAATGACGCCCGATAGTGCCGGCTGCTGGCCGGCAACCTCATGAACTCTGGGACCATCCTGCAGGTGCCGGCCAGCGGCCGGCACTACCGTGCATAGCGCTGGTGCTGGACGGCCAGCCTGGAGGAACAGCGCGTCCAACGCCGGGGTAGTGCCGGCCGCTGGCCGGCAACCTCATGAACTGCGGGAACAC
>NZ_JBFRFE010000418.1:0-3877 GCF_052114665.1 Stenotrophomonas sp. 2YAF22
GGACCGTGCGGCGTACCAGCGTGCCGTGGCGTTCTGGGAGAACAACGCCAACTGGCGCCCATGATCGGGACGCTGTGAAACGGCCGCGCAACAACACGCTACGATGGCGGCAGATTGGCGCAGGAGGTGCAGAATGATGATGGGACGCATGAACCCACGGGGCGCTGTGCTGGGGACCGTGCTGCTTGCCGCTGGTGGTTGCTCGGCGGGATACGACGCCGACGCGTCCTGCGGAAGCTTGTCCGAGCCGGCGGCGGTCCGTGATGCCAGTGTCGACCAGTTGCAGGCATCCAGTATCGGAGGGCGCTGTACGTTCCGCGCAACCGGGAGCGATGCAGCAGCGCTGCAACGCCAGCAACGCATGCTGGAGGCGATCTCCCTCATCGCATGTGGCAAACCGGCAAACGCCCAGCCGACGCAGGGAACATCGGGCTTCGAACTGCAGATGCCTTCGCGCTGCGCGCTCTCCGCACGCACGTCGCAGGTTGTCCAGGATGCCGCTGGCTGGCGTCTTGACCGCGCTTCCATGCCGAGCTATCCGGCGGCTGCACGCGCTGACAACCTGCAGGGCAAAGTGAGCATGAGCGTGCTGTTGAATGACCAGGGGCACGCCGAAGCAGTCATCGTTGCGGGGTCCAGCGGTCATCCGCTGCTCGACGAAGCGGCAGTGAAGGCCGCGCTGGGATGGCGATGGAAACGGGAGGGAGGGACCTCCAGCACCCCACGTATGAGCATGGTGCCTGCCACAGCCACGTTTGCGAGCGATTAGCCGGCCGAAGTCCCCGCCATCGGTGTCCACTCCCACCACGGGTAGTGGTACTCGCGATCGATGGCATCCCAGTGCTGGCCGCAGCAGGTGCAGGCCACCCGATGACGGTCGCCCCAGCCGTCCTCGGCTACGCCGAGTTCCAGCAAGCGCACATGACCCTGTTCGATCAGACGGCGTGGGTCGAAGAACAGATAATCCGGATACAGCGCGCACAAGCAGCCGCTGCGTTCACGCCAATAGCGCAGGCGGCGCAGTGCGGCTTTCAGGTGCACATCGTTGCTGACCAGTGCCCCGCCAAGCTGCACGCCCTGGCAGGCCTGCTCGATCCGCTCCGTCTGCGGCGCCAGCGCATCCAGCGTCGTAGCGCTGAACAACCGTGCCACGCGGCTGCTGGCCGCATGGATACGACTGGCATCGCGCGACAGCAGATCCTGCAGCAGCACATCGGCCTGCGGATCGTCCAGCCGCGGTGGCGGCGATGTGGACCAGGGCCAGCGCATCAACGGGGCCTGCCGATCGCGGCGTAGTGGCCGCCGGTCAGGTGCAGCAGGTCGGCCGGGGCCAGTTCCACTTCCAGGCCGCGGCGTCCCGCGCTGACGTGCAGGGTGGGCAGTGCCTGCGCGCTGGCGTCGAGAAAACTGCGCAGGCGCTTCTTCTGCCCAAGCGGGCTGATGCCGCCGACCAGATAGCCGGTTGCGCGCTGCGCGGCATCGACGGCGGCCATCTCGCACTTCTTGCAGCCGGCCGCCTCGGCCAGTGCTTTCAGGTCGAGCTGGCCGGCCACCGGTACGATCGCTACCAGCAGTTCGTGTGTTTCGGTGTTGGCCAGCAGCGTCTTGAATACCTGTGCCGGGTCCAGGCCCAGCTTTTCGACGGCTTCGCCGCCATAGGATTCGGCATGGGCGTCGTGCACGTAGCTGTGCACGGTATGGGCGATCTTCTCGCGCTTGAGCAGGTTGATGGCCGGGGTCATGGGGGAATCGTAGCGCGGGGCGAAGGCGTTGCCTTGACTGAGACTACTGCGTGTGGCCAATGAACAGCATCCACGCGTGGCGTGGATCTACACCACCTTTGTGTCGGATGGATGCAGGGCGGATGACCGAACGCCAACGCAGAACGGGCGCCCGAAGGCGCCCGTCCGTGTGCATCCGTTGCTGGGGTCAGAGCCCTTTCCTGCGGAAAGGGATCCGACCCCGCGCACGGCATCAGTAGCGGTAATGATCCGGCTTGAACGGACCTTCCACCGGCACGCCGATGTAGTCGGCCTGTTCCTGGCTCAGGGTGGTCAACTTCACGCCGATCTTTTCCAGGTGCAGACGGGCCACTTCTTCGTCCAGCTTCTTCGGCAGCAGGTACACCTTGTTCTCGTAGGTGCCCTTGTTGGCCCACAGGTCGATCTGCGCCAGGGTCTGGTTGGCGAACGAGTTGGACATCACGAAGCTCGGGTGGCCGGTGGCGCAGCCCAGGTTGACCAGGCGGCCTTCGGCCAGCAGGAAGATCGCATTGCCGTTGGGGAAGATGTACTTGTCCACCTGCGGCTTGATGTTGACGTGCTTCACGCCCGGGAAGGCGACCAGCGCATCGACCTGGATCTCGTTGTCGAAGTGGCCGATGTTGCAGACGATGGCCTGGTCCTTCATCGCGCTCAGGTGCTCGATGCGGATGATGTCCTTGTTGCCGGTGGTGGTGACGTACAGGTCGGCACGGCCCAGGGTGGATTCGATGGTGTTGACCTCGAAGCCTTCCATCGCCGCCTGCAGGGCGCAGATCGGATCGATCTCGGTGACCACCACGCGCGCGCCGTAGGCACGCAGCGACGCGGCGCAGCCCTTGCCGACGTCACCGTAGCCGCAGACCACGGCGACCTTGCCGGCCAGCATCACGTCCATCGCGCGCTTGAGGCCATCGGCCAGCGACTCGCGGCAGCCGTACAGGTTGTCGAACTTGCTCTTGGTGACCGAGTCGTTGACGTTGATCGCCGGGATCAGCAGGGTGCCGGCCTGGGCCAGCTGGTACAGGCGGTGCACGCCGGTGGTGGTTTCTTCCGAAACGCCCTTCCAGTCCTTGACCACGCGGCCCCAGTAACCCGGGCGCTCCTTGGCCACGCGCTTGAGCAGGTTCTTGATGACCTGCTCTTCGTGCGAAGCAGCCTTTTCGTCGACCCAGGTGCTGCCGTTTTCCAGCTCGTAGCCCTTGTGGATCAGCAGGGTCACGTCACCGCCGTCGTCGACCACCAGCTCCGGGCCGGTCAGGGTGCCGTCGGGCAGGGTGAAGGTCAGCGCGTCCAGGGTGCAGTCCCAGTACTCTTCCAGCGACTCGCCCTTCCAGGCGAACACGGGGGTACCGGTGGCGGCGATCGCCGCAGCGGCGTGGTCCTGGGTCGAGAAGATGTTGCACGAAGCCCAGCGCACGTCGGCGCCGATGTCCTTCAGGGTCTCGATCAGCACCGCGGTCTGGATGGTCATGTGCAGCGAGCCGGTCACGCGCACGCCCTTCAGCGGCAGCTCGGCCTGGTACTTGCGGCGGATGGACATCAGGCCCGGCATTTCGTGCTCGGCGATGTCCAGTTCCTTGCGGCCCCAGTCGGCCAGGGTGATGTCGCGGATCTTGTAATCGCCTTCGGTGGAGAAGGTCTTGGCAACAGCATTCATGCAGTAGCTCCGGTTGTGGGCGAGCGGATGCTCGCATCTGGCCGGGCGCCGTTGTTGCAAAGCCACCTGGCCGAGCCTGGCCGGTCTCAAGGGATCCGGTCGCAGCGCCCCTCGGCAGGGGAGGATGCCCATTATATCGCGCCTCCGCTGTGACACGGCGATGACCCAACCATCGGCAGATGGGCGCAGGTGCATGGCCTGTTAAGGTCGAGGGCTTCACGCAGCGAACAGGTGGAACAATGATGAGCACGCACGCACGCCGCAACCGGCGCTTGACTGGCCTGGTCCTGTCGATGGCACTGCTGGCGGTGGTCCCGCAGGCCTGGGCTGCGGCACCGCAGGCGGCCGCAGCGCAGGCACAGGGCGTGGCCGGTTACGAGCTGCCCTCGGCCGCACTGCAGGCCGTGGTCGACGCGCCGCGGGCGCCGTCGCTGTTCCTGTCGCCGCGCCGGGATGT
>NZ_JBFRFE010000419.1:0-3861 GCF_052114665.1 Stenotrophomonas sp. 2YAF22
GCACCAGCACAGGGTGCAGTGGCGGTGGAATGCGATGGCGGCAATGCCGCGCTGATGGCGCTGTTTGCTGGCCTGGATGACGCCGCCACGCGCGCCTGTGTGGAAGCGGAGCGGGCGATGAACCGCGCGCTGCATGGCAGCTGCCATGTGCCGGTGGCGGCGATCGCGCAGTGGCAGGGCCAGGACCTGCACCTGCAGGGGCTGGTCGGCAGCGCCAGTGACGGCCGCGCGGTGCGTGCCGACGCCGTGGGCCCGGCCAGCGACCCGGAAGTGCTGGGCCAGCGCGTGGCGAAGATGCTGCTGGATGCGGGTGCTGGCGAGCTGTTGAACGTCTGAGCCACCGCAGGTAGTGCCGGCCGGCGGCCGGCAACCTCATGATCCCGATTGAATGCAGTTGCCGGCCAGCGGCCGGCACTACCAAAAGCAGAACGGGCGCCAGGCGCCCGTTTCGCTTATTTGAACTTGTAGACCACGTTCATCGTGGTCAGCGTATCGGTCTTGCGCTTGTCCTCGGCGACGTCGCTGTTGTAACGCGCCTGCCAGCCGGCCTTCAGCGCCAGGTGCTCGTTCATGCTCACCGATACGCCGAAATCGTTCTGGCCGAAGGTGTTGTACGAACCCGATTCGACCAGCAGCGTGTTGATCAGGTCGGTGTTGTCGGTCAGCGAGTACTTCAGGTCGAACAGGCCGCGACCGATCAGGCCGGTGCGGGTGCGGTCGTCCTCGGTGCTGTGGGTGCGGCGCACACCGGGGCCGATCTGCGCGTCGAACGAGAAGCGCTCGGTGTTCCACAACCGGGTGCCGTAACCCAGACCGAACGAGCTCTGCCGGTCGTAGGTGGCAAAGTCATCACGCTCGGTACGTACCGTGGCGGTCAGCTGGCGGTGTTCGCCCAGCTGCAGCGCGCTGCCTGCGCTGCCGGTGTAGCGGTTGGCGGTGGTGTTGTTGCGGCGCGTGGTGGTGCCGTCGTCGCTGGTTTCGGTCACCTTGGAGCTGGAGCGCAGGCCGAACAGGTCCATGCTGTGCACCCAGTCGCCATCGGTGTAGCGCAGGCGCAGGCGGCCGTTGAAGCTCTCGGTGCTGCTGTTGCCACGTGCCGACGCGAAGCCGAGTTCGCCACCACTGCCGCTCCACGGCGAGGACATCGCCGCCAGTTCGGAGGCATCCTGCGCATACGCCAGCGGGGCGCAGAGCAGCAAGGGGACCAGCAGGGACACGCGCAGGGACATCGAGGCTTCTCCGAAGCGGTTGGCAGCCAGTGATGATACTGGAAGCGTGATGACCGTCCGAATCGCCCGTCCCGACTGCTTCAGCAGGCGTTGTCGGGCCAAGCCCATTCAGGGCAGGTCGACCTGCAGGGCAGGATCGTTGAAGCGCGAGTACCGCAGCCGCAGCTGGAAGGGCTTGCCGTTGTTGTGGCCGCTGCGCACGATCTGCCGCGGCAGGCCCTGCGGATCCACCCAGTACTCCAGCCGCTCACCGGCCGTGGCGCCACGCAGGCGGTAGTGGCGGGTGCTGACGCCATCCAGCGTCTGCTCGCCCAGGTCTTCGGCCTGCAGGGCCTGTGCGGGGATATCGGCGGGCAGCGGGCTGCGCCATTGCTCCAGCAGCCCCGGCGGGGTCGGCACCTGGCGGATCGCATCGTCGGCCTGCAGGAACATGGTGTCGCCGATGATCACCTGCGGCCCGGCAGGGGTCTGCACCCGGAAGCGGTCCGGGGCGACGAAGTCCATCGCGGTACGCACCGGTTGCTGCGCGCCCAGCACCTCCAGCTCGGCATGGAAGCTGCGCAGGGCGGCAAATCGCTGGCTGGCAGACAGCACCGCCTGCGCCGGATCGGCAGCGGGGACGGGCGTCGCAGCGTCGGTGGGCGCCGGTGCGCGGTCGCAGGCGGCCAGCAGCAGGCAGGCCAGCAGGGGCAGGACAGACAACCGGCGCATCGGGCGCTCCACGGGGCAGGGGGCGCCCACGATAGCCCAATCGTCCGCCACAACGCCCGAGACTCGGACATAATCGGGGGCATGGACCGATACGAACGCATCACCGCCCTGCATCGTCTGCTCAAGTCCGCACGCTATCCGGTGACGGTGGCGACCCTGCAGGACAAGCTCGGTTGCTCCCGGGCCACCGTCTACCGCGACCTGGCGTTCCTGCGCGATGCGCTGATGGCGCCGATCGAGGGCGATGGCGAGGCCGGCTTCCGCTACCTGGCCGACGAGAGTGACCGCTTCGAGCTGCCCGGCCTGTGGCTGAGCTCGGAGGAGCTGCACGCCCTGCTGGCCTCGCAGCACCTGCTGGCCCGTACCGGCGGCGGCGTGCTGTCTTCGGTGTTGGCGCCGCTGCAGCAGCGCATTGAAAGCCTGCTGGCCGCCCAAGCCGGTGTTTCCAGCTGGCCGGTGGATCGGGTGCGGGTGATTCCGCACCGTGGCCGCAAGTTCGATGAAGCCAGCTTCCGTTCGGTGGCCTCGGCGGTGCTGGAGCGCAAGCAGCTGGGCTTCGAGTACCGCGCCCGCTCGACCGACGAAGCGACCAAGCGCACCGTATCGCCGCAACGGCTGACCCATTACCGCGACAACTGGTACCTGGACGGCTGGGACCATGATCGCGAGGCCCTGCGCAGCTTCGCGGTGGACCGCATCTACAAGGCGCGGGTGATCGACAGCACCGCCCGCGATGTCGCCGACAGCGAGCTGGACGAGCAGCTGGGTGCCAGCTACGGCATCTTCTCCGGTGCGCCCAAGGGCTGGGCAACCATCCTGTTCAGTGCCAAGGCCGCGCGCTGGGTGGCCGACGAGCACTGGCACTCCAAGCAGCAGGGACGCTTCCTCGCTGATGGCCGCTACGAACTGAAAGTGCCCTACAGCGTGTCGCGCGAACTGTTGATGGACGTGTTGCATTACGGGTCCGATGCCGAGATCGTCGAGCCGATGATGCTGCGCGAGCAGGCCAAGGCACTGCTGGAACTGGCCCTGACCAACTACGAAAAATCCTGACACCTCCCCCGAGATCGATTGCGCCCATGAAGAAGACCCTGTTGCTGCCCCTGTTCGCCGCTGCGCTGGCCCTGACTGCCTGCGGCAAGTCCGGTGAGCCTTCGCAGAAGCTGGTGGTGGCCGCCACCGCCGTGCCGCACGCCGAGATCCTGGAAGTGGTCAAGCCGATCCTCAAGCAGGAGGGCGTGGAGCTGGACGTGCGCGTGTTCAACGACTACGTGCAGCCCAACGACCAGCTGGTGCAGAAGCAGGTGGATGCCAACTACTTCCAGACCGAGCCGTACCTGGACGCCTACAACCGCGATCGCAAGACCGACCTGACCAAGGTGGTGGGCGTGCACATCGAGCCGTTCGGCGCCTACTCGCGCAAGATCAAGTCGCTGGCCGAACTGCGTGAAGGGGCCGATGTGGTGATCCCCAACGACCCCAGCAACAACAGCCGCGCACTCATCCTGCTGCACAAGGCCGGCGTGATCGAGCTGAAGGATCCGACCAACGCACTGGCCACCCAGCGCGACATCGTCTCCAACCCGAAGAACCTGAAGTTCCGCGAGCTGGATTCGGCCATGCTGCCGCGCGTGCTCGACCAGGTCGATCTGGCCCTGATCAACACCAACTATGCGCTGGATGCCGGCCTCAACCCGACCAAGGACGCGCTGGCGATCGAGAGCAAGGACTCGCCGTACGTGAATTTCCTGGTCGCCCGCCCGGACAACAAGGACGACGCCCGCGTGCAGAAGCTCGCCAAGGCGCTGACCAGCCCGCAGGTGAAGACCTTCATCGAGACCAAGTACAAGGGCGCGGTGCTGCCGGCGTTCTGACTCTGGGGTAGTGCCGGCCGCTGGCCGGCAACCCCGCAAACTATGTT
>NZ_JBFRFE010000420.1:0-3857 GCF_052114665.1 Stenotrophomonas sp. 2YAF22
GGCATGGTGATGAAGAAGGCGAAGTACAGGAAGGTCAGCACCCGCCCGACATAGGTCTCGTGCGCATCGGTACCAGGACCGGAACCGATCACCATCAGCCACGCAAAGCACACCACGAACATGCCCAGCAGGCCGCGCGACAGCCAGCCGCGGTAGCGGTAGGACTTGACCTTGGCCCGGTCCAGCCAGGGCACCAGGAACAGGATGGCGATGGCCGAGAACATCACGATCACGCCACCCAGCTTGTTCGGCACCACCCGCAACATCGCGTAGTACGGCGTGTAGTACCAGACCGGCTTGATGTGCTCGGGGGTGACCAGGCGATTGGCTTCGGTGAAGTTGTCGTGTTCCAGGAACAGGCCACCGAAGGCCGGTGCGAAGAAGATGATGAAGGCCGCGATGATCAGCAGGAAGCCCGCGCCGACGCCGTCCTTGAGCGTGTAGTAGGGATGGAACGGAATGCCGTCGGTCGGCGCGTTCGGTGACCAGCGGTTGCCCTTCGGCCCCTTCTTGATCTCCACGCCATCAGGATTGTTCGATCCCACTTCATGCAGCGCGCCCAGGTGCAGCACCACCAGCAGCAGCAGGACCAGCGGCAGCGCGATCACGTGCAGTGCGAAGAAGCGGTTGAGCGTGGCGTCGCTGGGCAGGTAATCGCCCATGATCCATTCGGTCAGGCCGTTGCCGATCACCGGAATGGCGCCGAACAGCGAGATGATCACCTTGGCGCCCCAGAACGACATCTGGCCCCACGGCAGCACGTAGCCCATGAAGGCTTCGGCCATCAACACCAGGTAGATCAGCATGCCCAGGATCCACACCAGTTCGCGTGGCTTCTGGTAGCTGCCATACAGCAGCCCGCGGAACATGTGCAGGTAGACCACGATGAAGAACAGCGAGGCACCGGTGGAGTGCATGTAGCGGATCAGCCAGCCCCACTCCACGTCACGCATGATGTATTCGATGGAGGCGAATGCTTCGGCGGCATTCGTCTTGTAGTGCATGGTCAGGAAGATGCCGGTGACGATCTGGTTGACCAGCACCAGCAGCGCCAGCGAGCCGAAGTAGTACCAGATGTTGAAGTTCTTCGGCGCGTAGTACTCACTGACGTGCTTGCGATAGATCGGCATCAACCCCGGCGCGCGGGCATTGACCCAGTCGGCCACGCCGGTGGCGGTACGGCTGAGGATGTTGGACATCAGGCAGCCCCCTGCGGATCGACACCGATGATGATGGTGTTGTCGTCCTGGTAGTGGTGCGCGGGCACCTTCAGGTTGATGGGTGCGGGCACGTCCTTGAAGACGCGGCCGGACATGTCGAAGCGCGACTTGTGGCAGGGGCAGAAATAGCCCCCCTTCCATTGGGGGTCGTAGGGCTCGGGGCGGATTTCACCGACCATTTCCGGCGAACAGCCCAGGTGCGTGCAGAGACCGACCAGCACCGAGATCTCGGGCTTGATCGAGCGCAGCTCCGGGTTCTGCTTGAGCACGTACTCCGGCTGCTGGTCCTTCTCGCCGGACTCGGGGTCCTTCAAGCGGCCATCCAGCCCATGCAGCGCGTCAAGGATCGCCTTGGACCGTTTGACGATCCAGATCGGCTGGCCACGCCATTCCACGATCAGGCGTTGGCCTTCCTGCAGGGCGCTGATGTCGGCCACCACCGGTGCGCCGGCAAGCTTGGCGCGGGCACTGGGGTTCCAGGATTTGATGAAGGGAACTGCGGTGAATCCGACGCCGACGGCGCCCACCACGGCTGTGGTGGCAGTAAGAAAACGCCGACGTCCGGTGTTGACTGGATCGTGTACCCCATCGTTGGCCATCCGGCACTCCGATATTGATTAGGTAGCTTTAAGGCTGCCAGCGGTTCCGGTGGGGGCCAGAGCCGCATTGAATCTCGGTCGAGTGTAGCGGAACCGTTGCGCGCCACACAACGCATTGCAACAACATAGTTTGCGGGGTTGCCGGCCAGCGGCCGGCACTACCTGTTCAAAGGTGTGCGACTGACAGTCGACACCTACCTGTTAACGGTGGGCCGACCAACGATCGGCACCTACTGCTTGCTCAGCACCGTGCGATAGCGCTCGGCCAGCTGGCCGACCCGGCGCACGTAATACTGGGTCTCGCTGTAGGGAGGCACGCCGCGATGGCGATCGACCGCGCCCTCGCCCGCGTTGTAGCCGGCAGCGGCCAGGGTCAGGTCTCCATTGAAACGCTTCAACAGCCACGCCAGATACTGCACACCGCCACGGATGTTCTGCCCCGCGTCGTAGGAATCGCTGACGCCGAAGCGCGCGGCGGTGGGCGGCATCAGCTGCATCAGGCCCTGGGCGCCGGCACGGCTGAGTGCGGTCGGGTTGTAGGCCGACTCGGCATGGATGATCGCGCGTACCACGGCCTCTTCCACCCCGAATTCGCGTGCGGCCGAGGTGATCTCGCTCTGGAAGGCCGTGGTGTTCAGGCGCACGCTGCCGAAATCGACGCGCGGATTGACCCCGCAGGCGTAGCAGCGCTCCATGAAGCTGTAGCGGATCGTCCGCACCGGGCCGAGGTTGGCGACCTGGGTCGGGCGTGCGCTGGTGTAGTGGCGCACCCCGTCCTGCATGTACGAATAGACCTGTCCGCTGACCATCCTGCCGCCGCGCGGACTGGCCGGCGTAGCGGCCGCTGCGGGTGCCGGGGTCGCTGCGACAGCAGGACTGGCCGCAGCGGCGGCGACCGCGACCGGATTACGCTCGGCGTTGGCCACCACTGCAGCAGGTGCCGCAGGTGCTGGTAGCGGGGTTGGCACCGGCGTGGCGACCGCAGCGCGCACCGCCCTGCCCGCGCTGCGGGTGTAGCTGATGGTGCTGCATTGGGCACCGGCCACCCGCTTGCTGACATAGCTGGTGACACCGTCGGCGCCGAGGCACTTGTACAGGGTACCGGCGCTGGCCGGCGCAGCGGTCAGCGCAGCGATGATGATCGCCGTTATCCCCAGTCTCCCCTTCATGGCCGCGAGTGTCCCAGCTTCGCTGCAGCTTGCCAAGGGCGCCGGCTCAGACCGTGACGGCGGGCACGGCCAGGACCTGGCCGAGCCCGGTCAGGCGCTGGGCCAGCTCCTCGCGCAGCTCGGCCGGCATGGTCCACACCGCCACCGGCAGGCGATCCAGGCTGAGGATCTGGGCCAGCATCATGCCGCGGCTTTCCGCGCCCATCCGCAACAGGCAATGCGCTGGTCCGTCGGCCTCCAGCACGCCGCACCAGGGTGGAATGCGCCCGGTCAGCTCCGCTTCGCTGCCGGCCAGGCGCAGGACGGCCTGCAGCGCGAACGGCGCCTGGCTGACCGCCTGACGCACCATCACATCCGGCGGCGCCGGAGTGCGCCGATGCAGGCCGGGCTCTGGCAGCGGACGCACTGCGCCCATCCGGTCCACGCGCAGCGTGCGCCAATCCTGCCGCCCCAGGTCCCAGGCCAGCAGATACCAGCGCCGTCCGTAGTTGACCAGGTGCTGGGCCTCGACTTCCCGTTGCGTCACCGCGTCCTGCGCGCTGCGGTATTCGAAGGCCAGCCGCGCGGCCTGCCGGCAATGCTGGGCCAGCTGCCCGAGCAGGCGCGCGTCGGTGGACGGCAGGTCAGACAGGGTCGCAGTGGCGGCATGCACTTCGCCGGCCTGCTGGCGGCGACGCGCCGGCACCAGCGGGTCGAGCTTGGACAGCAGGCCCCGTGCCGTGTCGTCGATGCCGGAGACCGTGGCCGACGCCGCGCGCAGGGCAATCGCCAGTGTGGTGGCCTCCTCCTCATCCAGCAGCATCGGCAGCACCGGCGCACCCGCACCCAGCCGATAGCCCCCGCCTACGCCTGCCGAGGCCTGCACCGGG
>NZ_JBFRFE010000421.1:0-3855 GCF_052114665.1 Stenotrophomonas sp. 2YAF22
ACCGGCGTGTGGTTCTCGATCTGCGTCTGCGGGATCAGTGAGCCGGTGACGGTCACGCGTCCGAGATCGGTGGGGGTGTTGTCCTGGGCGAGCGCGATCGCGCTGCTGCTGGCCAGGATCAGGCCGCTGAGGACGGCGCGGGTGAGCGGGTGACGCGGGAAGCCATTGCGAGACATGCGGTACTCCGTGTGGTCGTGAGAAACGCGTTTTCCCTTTCCTGGGAACTCATGGATGGTTCAGCAGCCCGTGGACGCAGAAAGGCGGCGTTTTTCGAACGTAACACACGCTTAACTTGTTTTTCGCGGAGTTGTCGCGCTCTCGCAATCGCTCGTTTCGAGTTAATAAAAATATATTTAAAAACAATGCGTTACGAAATTGGTACGAATTTGCCGAGTTTGGCTTAATGAATATCCCGTAAATCATTGGATATTTAACAATCGAGATGTTCATGCGCTGATCGATGCATATGCGCCGGCAAAAAAAAGGCCCCGCCGAAGCGGGGCCTGGTCCGGAATCAAACCCGGAAAACGACGGGATTACTTGCCGAAGTCGTACTTGGCCTGCACGTACACGGTGCGGCCGTAGACGTTGTACAGGYAGTTGTTGAACGGCGTGCCGGAGGTGCCCTGGTAGCTGTGGGCCTGCTGCTCGGGCATCTTGTTGAACACGTTGTTGACCATCAGCGACAGGGTCAGGTCATCCTGCACGCGGTAGTTAACGCTCAGGTTGTAGGTGGTGTACGAAGCCCACTTGCCTGCCTTGTAACCCGACGCACCATGGGTGTACTCATAGCCGTTCAGGCCCGCCAGGTAGTTCGGGGTGTGGCCGATGTAGTTCGCGTACAGCGTGGTGGTCCACTTGTCCAACGACCAGGCCACCGACGCGTCGGAACGGACCTTGGCGTAGCTGTCGTAGTTCCACATCGACTTCGGGTTGCCCAGCAGGTCCTGGAAGTCCTCACCCGGCTGCGCCTGCACTTCACGCTTCAGCATGTTGGTGTAGTTGCCCGAGACCTGCAGCGAACCGAAGCGGCCGATGTCCTGCAGGTACTTGAAGCCGACGGTCACGGCCTGCAGGTTCTGGCGGGCCACGTTCATCTTCGGGGTGTACAGCGAGCTCAGGTTGCCGGCCGAATCACGGGTGACCCAGTCAGCCACGTTCTGGCAGGTAGCCGAGGAGCCGTTCGGCAGGCCGTTGCGGCAGTAGTACTCGGCCAGCAGCAGCTGGTCGGTGCTGGCCGTATCGACTTCGTTCTCGATCTTCCAGTTGTAGTAGTCGGCCGAGATCGACAGGTTCGCCATCGGCGCCCASACGATGCCSGCRTTCCAGACRTCRGCGGTGATCGGCTCCAGGTCCGGGTTGCCGGCACGCTCGGAGTAGACCGAGACGCTGTCCGCGTAGCGGCAGGCGTCGGTGTTACCCGGCACGTAGCCCAGCTSRCCGCAACGGTAGTAGTCGGTGGAGTTGGCAGCGTAGTAGCCGCTGCGGCCCTGGAACGCGTCAGGCAGGGTCGGCGCGCGGAAGGCGGTGCCGTACTTGCCGCGGAACAGCAGGCTTTCGATCGGACGGAACTCGACACCGACGCTGTAGGTGGCCTTGTCGACGGTGTTGTCTCCGATCTTGAAGGCGTCATAGCGACCGGAAGCCGTCACCGTCAGCGACTCCAGCAGCGGCATGCGCAATTCGCTGGTCACCGCGTAGTTGCTGCGATGGCCATTGCCGGCAACAGCCGACGAACCCCACACATCGCCGTCCAGCAGGCGCTGGTCCGGGCTGTAGTCCCAACCTTCGCTGCCACCTTCGACGACCACGGCCAGGCCGGCGTCGCCGCCCGGAAGCGAGAACAGCGAGCCATTGGTGACCTGGGCACGAGCCATGTTCTGCCAGGTGCGCGCATGGTTGGTGGTGTAACCGGTGAAGCCGGCGAAGTCTTCCGGCGCGATCGGCGAATAGAACGCGCCCCAGTTGGTGTTGTAGATGCCGAAGCCATCCTTGGTGCCGAGCTGCGGGCCCAGTACCTTGTCAGCGAAGTAGCTGTTGATGGCATTGCCGAAGCGCTGGAACTTGCTTTCATCCAGGCGGTACTCGCCGCGGGTGAAGCTCAGGCTGTAGTCCCAGTTGCCGACCGCACCCTTGCCGCCCAGGGTGACCTGGTAGGAACGGCTCTTGTCGTTGTTCAGGATGCCCTTGTAGCCTTCGCCGCCGATATCTTCCGGAGCGAACGCGCGCTGCAGGTTGACCAGCTTGCCCGACGTCTGGTCATAGAAGCCACCCATGCCGCTCTTGGTGCCCCACCACAGGTAGTTCGAACCGGAGGTGTATTCGGTCTTTTCCTTGCTGTACAGCACGTCGGCGAACAGCTGGAAGTTGTCGTTCACATCGAAGGTCATCGACGAATAGAACTGGCCGCTGTCCTTGCCGTTCTTCAGGGTCTTGTAGCCTGCGCCGAACACCGAACCGCAGGACTGGCCGGTCGGGCGGTTCGCCAGCACGGTGGTGCCATCGAACTGGCCGGCGACGTTGGCGCAGTTGCTCGGGTCCATCATGTACAGCGCATTGGTCTTGGCGTCGATGACGGCGAAGTCGTTCGACGGCAGCTGTGCGGTGTAGCCGTTGGTGTTGTTCTGCTTGGTCAGATCACGCTGGTAGCCCCAGATCGGGTTGCTGCTTTCGATCTGCACGTTGACCAGTGCATTGAAGCGGTTGTCCAGCGCCGAGAAGCCGTGTGCGCCGCTGATGCGGAAGCTGTTGCCGCCGCCTTCAGTGGTGGTGCCGCCACGCACGGACAGGCTGCCGCCTTCCATGTGGTCCTTCAGGATGATGTTGACCACGCCGGCGATCGCATCCGAACCGTACAGGGAGGACTGGCCACCCGGCAGGACTTCGATGCGCTCGACGATGTCGATCGGAATGCCGCTGATGTTGTTGAACGCGTCGCCGCCGTTGTACAGCGCCGGGTAGGACATCATCGGGCGGCCGTTGATCAGGTACTTGGTGTAACCCGGATTCAGGCCGAACATGCCAGCGGCTTCAGCGCCCTGGGTGAACGAAGCGGAGGTCTGGCCGCCCTGGATGCCGCCGGTGGTCAGCGAGGACTGCTGCAGCACTTCGGCGACGCTGTTGAAGCCGCGCGACTGGATGGCTTCAGCGCTGATGGTCATGACCGGGGTCTGGGTCTCGACCTGGGTCTGCGGGATCAGCGAGCCGGTGACGGTGATCTTGTCCAGGTTGGTGGCCTTGTCCTGGGCCATTGCCGGCGAGGCGGCAACCAGGGCGGAGATCAAGGCGACGGCGAGGGTGTTGCGACGTGCGGAATTGCGAAGGTCTTTCATGTAGTTCCGTTCAGAGAGCAAATACGAGTACGGCACTGCGCATGCGCCATCGTGCGTGCTGTAGAACCAGCAACGCAGCCCAAAACCAGTGCCCAGCGAACGTAACATGAACTTAACAATCTGTGCACGAATCTGTAGCAATCCTGAATTTCAGTCAGCGTACGTCCAGCTAGTATGATGTTGGGTTCTTCTTATCGATTCACCCGGAGTCCGCAGTGAACAGTTCTTCCCGTCGTCCGCATGCCAGCCAGGTGCAGAAGGGACTGGCGCCGCATGCGCGCATCCGCAACGTGATCGCGGTGGGCTCGGGAAAGGGTGGGGTGGGCAAGTCGACCACGGCGGTCAACCTGGCCGTCGCACTGCAGCAGCTGGGGGCGCGCGTAGGCGTGCTTGATGCCGATATCTACGGCCCCAGCGTGCCGGCGATGCTCGGCCTGTCCGGTCGCCCGGAAAGCCCGGACAACAAGAGCATCGAGCCGATGCGGGCCTTCGGCGTGGACACCATGTCGATCGGTTATCTGGT
>NZ_JBFRFE010000422.1:0-3847 GCF_052114665.1 Stenotrophomonas sp. 2YAF22
CCCGCCACGTTGGCGCACAGGTTCGGGTCCATCATGGCGTAGCGGTTGCTGTTGGCCGGCAGCAGCACCAGGAAGTCGTTGGAGACGTACTGGGGGCTGTAGCCGTCGGGATTGTTGACCTTGGTCAGGTCACGCTGATAGCCCCAGATCGGGCTGGTCTTTTCGTACTGCACGTTGACCAGCGCATGGAATCGATCGTCGACACCATTGAAGCCGCGCGCCGCACTGACGCGTACGCTGTTGCCGCCGCCTTCGGAGTAGGCACCGCCACGGACGTTGAGCACACCGCCATCCATGCGCTCCTTGAGGATGATGTTGACCACGCCGGCGATCGCATCCGAACCGTACAGCGAAGACTGGCCGCCGGGCAGGATCTCGATGCGCTCGACGATGTCGATCGGAATGCCGCTGATGTTGTTGAAACTGTCGCTGCCGTTGTACAGCGCCGGATACGAGAGCATCGGGCGGCCGTTGATCAGGTACTTGGTGTAGCCGGGGCTGAGCCCGAACATGCCGGCGGCCTCGGCACCCTGGGTGAACGAAGCGGAGGTCTGCCCGCCCTGCAGGCCGCCGGTCGACAGCGAGGACTGCTGCAGGACGTCGGCGACGCTGGTGAARCCGCGGGTCTGGATGTCCTCGGCGGTGACGGTCAGKACCGGCGTGTGGTTCTCGATCTGCGTCTGCGGGATCAGTGAGCCGGTGACGGTGACGCGGTCAAGCTGGGTCGGGCCGGTGTCCTGCGCGTGGGCTGCGCCGGAGGCGAGCAGGGTGCCGATCAGGGCAAGGGTCAGGGGGTGACGCGAAGGCGTGGAGCGATGGCGAGACATGATGGATCCCCGTAATGAGCGATGTCGTCTGGCTGATGTCCTCCCTGACATCTTCATGATGTGTTCAGTTGCAATCCATTCAGCCGGACCGTAACACGACGTTCACGTTGTCAAAACGGTCCCGTCACACGGATGTGCTGCTCATCGGAAGAAAAGTCCTTTGAAATCAGTGCGTAAACGCGATTGTCTGGGAATGTTTCAAAATGTTGCGTTGCGGAACAAAATCGATCGAAGTCGATGTTTCTTATGTAGATCAAGGGCTTGCCGCCTTCGCGGATGCTTTTCTCATTATTTAATTTATGAGACTTATTTTGATCTTCCGTCTCAATTGACGGGCATGAAAAAGGCCCCGCCTAAGCGGGGCCTCCCGGGCAGCGCGGGCGCGGCGCTTACTTCCCGCCGAACTCGTACTTGGCCTGCACGTAGACCGCACGGCCGTAGGGGTTGTAGATGCTGCTGTTGTACGGTGCGCCGATGTTGCCGGCGTAGCTGTGGGCCTGGCCGTCGGGCATCTTGTTGAACACGTTGTTGACCATCATCGACAGCGTCAGGTTGTCCATCGCCTGGTAATTCACGCTCAGGTTGTAGGTGGTGTACGAGCCCCACTTGCCGGCCTCGTAGCCGGACGGATGCACGTAGTCGTAGCCCTTGCCCAGGTATGCCATGCGGTTGGGCGTCTTGCCGATGTAGTTGAAGTACACGGTGGTGGTCCACTTGTCCTTCGCCCAGCCCACCGCACCGTCGGCACGCACCTTGGCGTACTGGTCGTAGTTCCACATCGCGTACGGGTCGCGCAGCAGGTCCAGGTACTCGTCGCCCGGCTGCGGCTGCAGTTCGCGCTTGATCATGTTGGTGTAGTTGCTGGAGAACTGCAGCGCACCGAAGCGGCCGATGTCCTGCACGTACTTGAAGCTGGCCGTGACCGCCTGCAGGTTCTGGCTGGCGATGTTCATCTTCGGCGTGTAGATCTGCTCCAGCTTGCCGGTGCCATCGCGGGTGATCCAGTCGCTCACGTTCTGGCAGCTGGCCGAGGTGTTGTTGGTCTGGCCGTTGCGGCAGTARTACTCGGCCAGCAGCAACTGGTCGGAACTGAGGGTGTTGACCTCGTTCTTGATCTTCCAGTTGTAGTARTCCACCGACACCGACAGGTTGTTGATGGGSGCCCACACGATGCCSGCGTTCCAGACRTCGGCGGTGATCGSYTCCAGSTCSGGGTTGCCGGACTGCTCACCGAACACCGATTCGTTGGCATACGGGCAGCCAACCGTGTCGCTCGGGTTGAAGCCGAGCTGGCCACAGCGGTAGTAGTCGACCGAACTGTTGGCGTAGTACCCGCTGCGGCCCTGGAAGGCGTCGGACAGGCTGGGCGCGCGGAAGGCGGTGCCGTACTTGCCGCGGAACAGCAGGCTTTCAATGGGACGGAACTCCACGCCGATGCTGTAGGTCGATTTGTCGACGGTCTTGTCGGCGATCTTGAACGCGTCGTAGCGGCCCGAGGCGGTCACGGTCAACGACTCCAGCAACGGCATGCGCAGTTCGCTGGTCAGTGCGTAGTTGCTGCGATGTCCGGCACCGGCCACCGAGGTGGTGCCCCACACGCTGCCGTCCAGCAGGCGCTGGTCGGGGGTATACGACCAGCCTTCGCTGCCTGCTTCGGCCACCACTGCCAGGCCGGCATCGCCACCGGGCAGCTTGAACAGCGAACCATTGGTGATCTGCGCGCGGCCCAGGTTCTGCCAGGTGCGGCTCTTGTTGTAGGTGAAACCGGTGAAGGTCTGGAAATCGCCGGCCGGCAGCGGCGAATAGAACGCGCCCCAGTTCGGGTTGTAGATGTTGTAGCCGTCGTCGGTGACGCCCAGCACCGGACCCAGCACGCGGTCTTCGAAGTAGCTGTCGATCTCATTGGCCCAGCGCGCGAAGCTGCGCTCGGTCAGCTTGTACTCGCCACGGCTGAAGCTGGCGCTGTAATCCCAGTTGCCAACGTTGCCGCGCCCGCCCAGAGTGATCTGGTAGGCCTTGTTGCGATCGGTGCTCATGGTGTCGCGGTAGCCGGCGGCGCTGATGTCCTCCGGCGCGAACGCGCGCTGCAGGTTCATGTATTCGCCACTTGCCTGGTCGACGAACGCACCGAAGCCGACATCGCTGCCCCAGAAGGCGTAGCCCGAACCGGCGTTGTACTGCACTTCTTCCAGGCTGTAGAGCGCGTCTGCGAACAGCTGGAAGTTGTCGTTGACGTCGAAGGACATCGACGAATAGATCTGGCTGCTTTCCTTGCCGTTCTTCAGCGTCTTGTAGCCGGCACTGAAGGGCGAGCCACAGGACTCACCGGTAGCGCGTGTGCCCAGTACGGTGGTGCCGCCGAACTGGCCGGCGACGTTGGCGCAGCGGCTCGGGTCCATCATCACGTAAGCGTTCTGCTGGCCCGGCAGGTAGACCAGGAAGTCGTTGGTCGGAACCTGCGGCGTATAACCCTTGGTGTTGTTCTGCTTGGTCAGGTCGCGCTGGTAACCCCAGATCGGGCTGCTCTTCTCGTACTGCACGTTGACCAACGCGTGGAAGCGATCATCGAATGCATTGAAGCCATGCGCGCCGCTGACGCGGAAATCGTTGCCGCCACCCTCGGTGTAACCGCCGCCGCGCACGTTCAGCACGCCGCCGTCCATGCGGTCCTTGAGGATGATGTTGACCACACCGGCGATCGCGTCCGAGCCGTACAGCGAGGACTGCCCACCGGGCAGGATCTCGATGCGCTCGACGATGTCGATCGGGATGCCGCTGAGGTTGTTGAAGGTGTCGCTGCCGTTGTAGAGAGCGGGGTAGGACAGCATCGGCCGTCCATTGATCAGGTACTTGGTGTAGCTCGGGCTGAGGCCGAACATGCCCGAGGCTTCAGCGCCCTGGGTGAACGAAGCGGAGGTCTGGCCGCCCTGCAGGCCACCGGTGGTCAACGAGTTCTGCTGCAGCACCTCGGCAACGCTGGTGAAGCCGCGGGTCTGGATGTCCTCGGCGGTGACGGTCAG
>NZ_JBFRFE010000423.1:0-3834 GCF_052114665.1 Stenotrophomonas sp. 2YAF22
GGGTGAGGTGCATGGTGCCAAGTTGACCGGCCTGCTGCGCCGCGCGGCGGACCCCCATCCCGATGGCGTGCTGCTGCTGCTCGATACCGGCGGTGTGCGCCTGCATGAAGCCAACGCCGGGTTGATCGCCATTTCCGAAATCATGCGCGCCACGCTCGGCGCGCGGGCCGCCGGGATACCGGTGGTGGCGCTGATCGGCAGCGGCAACGGCGCCTTCGGCGGCATGGGCATCGTCGCCCGCTGCTGCAGTACGGTGATCATGTCCGAAGAAGGACGGCTGTCGCTGTCCGGCCCCGAAGTGATCGAGACCGTGCGCGGCGTGGAGGAATTCGATTCGCGCGACCGCGCATTGGTGTGGCGGGTGACCGGTGGCAAGCACCGCTACCTGATCGACCAGGCGCAGGTGCTGGTGCCCGATGCGATCAGCGCGTTTGCGCAGGCGGCTTTTGATGCGCTGCAGCCTGACACCGCCAGTGCCGACCCCGACGCGGCACTGGCTGCGCTGCAGGCACGCCACGCCGCGTTGAAGGCGCGCGTACAGGCGTGGGGCGACTGCAACGATGGCCTGCAGATCTGGGCACGCCAGGGCATTGCCGACCCGGAACGTCTGGCGCTGCTGGAAACCGATGCCTTCCTTGCCGCCACTGCGCACCGGAGCCTGCCATGAGCCTGCCATTGAATTCGCTGCTGGACGCACTGTTCCCGCGTGGCCATACGATCGCGGTGAACGATTCGGTACTGACCGGCACAGCGACCACCGACGACGGTGAGGTGACGGTGATCGGCACCACCGACAGGATCGAAGTCGGTGTGGACCACGCGCTGGTGCTGGCCGACACCGTGCTGGCCAGCACCGCTGCACATCCGCAGCGTCCCATCGTGATGCTGGTCGATACCGCCGGCCAGCGGCTGGCGCGCCGCGATGAACTGCTGGGCATCAACGGCTACTTCGCCCACCTCGCACAGACCCTGGACCTGGCCCGCCGCCGTGGCGCGCGCCTGGTCACGCTGGTCTAYGGYGAATCGGTCAGCGGCGGCTTCCTGTCGTTCGGGCTGATGGCCGACCTCATCCATGCCCTGCCCGATGCGCAGGTGCGGGTGATGGATCTGCGCGCGATGGCACGGGTGACCAAGCAGCCGTTGGAAAAACTGCAGGCGCTCAGCCTGACCTCGCCGGTGTTCGCACCGGGCGTGGAGAACTACGTGGCGATGGGCGCAGTGCAATCGCTGTGGGATGGCGATCTGGCGCATCACCTGCTGGAAGCACTGCGTGCAGCCGTCGACGGTGACCATCGCGCTGCACTGGGCGCCGAACGGGGTGGCCGTACGCTGGCTGCGCAGGTGGCCATCGCTGTGAGCCACGGCAATGCCTGAGCGGCCGGCCCGGCACACGCTGGTCTGGCTGTCGGCCGATGCCGATTGGCGGGCCGACCTGCCCGTGCACGAGCCGCGTCTTGCCGCCTGGTTCGCGCAGGGCTTCCCTGCAGTGGTCGCGCGTCGTGCCGCGGATGATGCCGATCCGCGCCTGCGATTGGGCGTTCCGTTGCCACCGGCCGAAGGCAAGCAGCGCCTGTCGTTGCGCGTACCGCTGTGCGACGTCGCTGGCATGCGCGCTCCGCCGACGTTGAGCGAGCTGCTGGCAGCAGGCGACGCAGGTGTTCCACAGCCGTGGCAGGAATCACTCCACGACCTGCAGGCACTGGCCCCGGCCCGTGTGTTCGGCGCCTTCGCCTGGCAATGGCTGACCGCCCTGCCCTATGTACATGGGCGTTCGGACATCGACCTGCTGTGGCAGGTGACCGATGCCGCGCAGGCCGAGGCGCTGATCGCACAGTTGCTGGCATGGGAGACCCGCCACCCGCATCGCCTTGATGGCGAGCTGTGCCTGCCCGATGGTGGCGCGGTGAACTGGCGCGAACTTGCCGGCCGCAGTCGCCAGGTACTGGTGAAACGTCTTGATGGAGCCGCATTGGAAGCGCGTGATGCACTGTTCGCCACGCGCGAGGCGATCGCATGATTGCCGCCCCGAAGCCGTTGCCGGCACGCGGCGCGGTGGTCGACAGTGCTCGCCTGGGACGGCTGGCCATTGCCAGCCTGCACGCCGAACTGGCGTGCGCCCCGAAGCCGGGCCTGGTCACCCCGTTCGACAGCGGCAGCCATGACGACATGGATGCCGGCACTTTCCTGCGCAGTCTTTTCGCCCTGCGCCACTACTTCACGGCGGTGGCCAGGGCCGGTGCCGCCGGCGCCCCCTTCAAAGTGCTACGCGATCACGGTATCGCCGCTGAAGCGGCCATGCTGGTCGCCACCGCCGGCATCAACACCCATCGCGGTGCGATCTTCAGCCTTGGCCTGCTGGTGGCCGCCACTGCTGAGCGCAGGCGCGTGCATGGCCATGCCGTGTCGGGCGCGCAGGTGTGCCTGGCGGTTCAGCAGTGGAAAGACGCGCTCATCGCTGCGCCGCTGGACCCGCACAGCCCGGGACAGCGCGCACGTGCGCGTCATGGGGTCTGCGGCGTACGCGAACAGGCTGCCGCCGGCTACCCGGTGCTGCGTGAGYTGGCCCTGCCTGCCCTGCGCCATGCGCTGGACAGCGGCCTGCCGCGCGACGCCGCGTTGTGCCAGACGCTGATGCAGCTGGTGGCACAGGTGGACGATCTGAACCTGCTGCATCGCGGCGGTACCGAGGGCCTGCGCTGGGCGCAACAACAAGCGGCCACATTCCTTTCCGCCGGTGGCGCCTTCGCGCCGGACTGGCGCATGCGCCTGCAGTCCATCGGCGATGCGTTCGTGAGGCGTCGGCTCAGCCCGGGTGGCAGTGCCGATCTGCTGGCCTGCGCCTGGTTCCTACTGCAGCAGGAGGGCGCATGAGCCTGGCCCTGCTCTGCCCCGGACAGGGTGCGCAGCATCCGGCGATGTTCGACCATGTGCGCGGCATGGCCGCTGCACGCGCGGTACTGGATGCGGCGAGCGACGCGCTGGGGCGCGATGTGTTCGCGGCCGCGGCCGACGACGACCGCTTCGACAACGCACAGGCGCAGCCGCTGCTGTGCGCCGCCAGCATCGCGCACTGGCATGCCCTGCGCGGCGCCGTGCCGGACCCGATCGTGGTGGCCGGGTACAGCATCGGCGAACTGGCGGCACATGCCATCGCCGACAGTTTCGACGTGACCACCTGCCTGTCCCTGTCGGCGCAGCGTGCACGATTCATGGACGCCGTCAGTCCGGTCGATGCCGGAATGCAGGCGATGCTGGGGCTGGATCGACAGACGGTGCAGACATTGTGCGAAATCCACGGCACGCACGTGGCGATCGCCAACGGCACAGATCATTTCATCGTTGGCGGCACGCTGCCGGCACTGCGTGCGCTGGCCGCTGCCGCGCACGCACAGGGTGCCGAGGTGCGCGTGCTGCCGGTACATGTGCCGGCGCATACGCCACTGCTGTCGGCGGCGGTCGCACCGTTTGCCGCCGCACTGCAGGCCACTACGTTGCACGCACCGCGCCTGCCGCTGCTGGYCGGCATCGACGCACGGCCGGTGCGAGACACCGCAGCGGTGGTGCACACGCTGTCCGCGCAGCTGGCACAGACCATCGAGTGGGCACAGGTGATGCGCCAGGCCTTCGAGCGCGGCGCGCGCGTGTTTCTGCAGCTGGGCCCCGGCAACGCACTGGCACGCATGATCGCGCCGGCCTATCCGTGCTGCGAGGTACGCGCGATCGAGGAATTCCAGAGCCTGGACGGCGCGGCGGCGTGGGTCCGCAGCGCGCTGCAGCGGCTGCAGTAACGGGTTTGAGCAGTACGTAACGCGCAGTACGTAACAGGCCATACCC
>NZ_JBFRFE010000424.1:0-3823 GCF_052114665.1 Stenotrophomonas sp. 2YAF22
GGGCTGCCGAAAGGCAGCCCTTCTTTTTTAATCTGGCGCGGGGATGCGACGACGCTTCGCGCGTCGCCCCAAACGTTGCGATGCAACGTTCGGGCCCCTCCCTTTGCCGGCCTCTCCCCGCCCCTGTCGGGGCAGCCCCTCAACAGAGGGGCTTGCTGCTCCAGATGGCTTCGCGTCAACTTGCACGGATCGGTGGCTTTTTTATCTGGCGCGGGGATGCGACGACGCTTCGCGCGTCGCCCCAAACGTTGCACTGCAACGCTCGGGCCCCTCCCTTTGCCGTCCTTCCCCCGGATGCTTTAGTAGATCCACGCCATGCGTGGATGCTGTTCGCGTGCGGCGGGTTACCATGTACGTCATCACCTGCTGGAGCCGCCACGATGACCGCTGAAATCCTCGTCCCCGTTTCATTCGGCGAGCTGCTGGACAAGATCTCGATCCTGCAGATCAAGTCCGAGCGCATCAGTGACGAAGGCAAGCTGGCCAACGTACGCAAGGAGCTGTCCGCGCTGGAAACCACGTGGATGGCGCACCCTGCGGCAGTGAAGGACATCGCCAAGCTGCGCGCCGAGCTGAAGGCGGTCAACGAGCAGCTGTGGGAGATCGAGGACGACATCCGCCTGAAGGACAAGGCGCAGGCGTTCGATCAGGGGTTCATCGACCTGGCGCGCAGCGTGTACCTGCGCAACGACGAACGCGCACGGATCAAGAAGGCGATCAACCTGGCGCTGGGTTCGGCGTACGTGGAAGAGAAGTCGTACCAGGATTACGCGCAGCGCGCGTAATCCCCGGCGGCCCGACGCAGGAGACCCACGCCATGCGTGGATGGATCTCCCGGGTTGTGGGACGGTGCGGACCAGGTCCGCACGCAGCAGGCGGCGCTCAGCCACCCGGCCCGCCACTCACCCCAGATGGTCGGCCACGTAACGCTCGAACGCGGCGATGCCATCTTCGACGGTGATCAACTCCATCACATCGTCGAATTCGATCTTGGTGCCCCACTTGAGGTCGGCTGCCTGCTTGCCCAGATACTTGCGCGCCGCGTCGTCGTAGCGGTCCGCGCAGTAGCGGCGGTCCGAATACGGGCCGCTGCGGTTCGGGTTGCTGCCCGCATGCAGGCCCAGCACCTTGGTACCCATTGCGTTGGCAATGTGCATCGGGCCAGAGTCCGGGGTCATTACCAGGTTGGCGCGGGCCAGCAAGGCCGGCAACTGCTTGAGCGTGTCCTTGCCGACCAGGTCCAGCGCCGGAACATCCAGCTGGGCCTGGATGGCGTCGGCCATGCTGCGCTCCAGTTCGCTGCGACCGCCGCACAGTACGATCCGCCAACCGCGCGTGACGGCATGGTTGGCGACCTCGGCATAGCGGTCGGCGTACCAGTTGCGGCGCACGTGGCTGGAGCAGGGCGAGATCATCAGCACCGGCCGGCCATCGTCCTGCCACTGCGCGGCGGCCCAGTCATAGGCTGCCTGCGGCACGGCCAGGTCCCAGCTGACATCGGTCTGGCGCAGGCCCAGCGGCTCGCAGAAGCTGCCGATGGCATCAAGCACATGGATGCCCGGGCGATCGGGGATGCGTTCGTTGATGAAGAGGCCGTGCAGATCCTTGGAGCGGCTGCGGTCGTAACCGATGCGGCGCTCGGCAGGAATGAAGGCGGACAGCACGTTGGCGCGGAACGCCACCTGCATCTGCAGCAGGGCCTCGAAACGCCCGGGCGGCAACTGCTTGCGCAGCTCCTTCACTCCGGCCATGCCGGTCTTCTTGTCGTAGGCGTGGAAGGTGACGCCCGGCAGGCCATCGAGCAGCTTCTGCCCGACCTTGTCGATGATCCAGTGGATCGGCGTATCCGGGCGCGCGGCCTGCAGGGTGCGCACCAGCGGCACTACGTGGGTCACATCGCCAAGAGCGGACAGGCGCAGAAGACACAAGGAGGAGGACGCTGATGCCATGTGTTGTTAGACTCAAAGGAATGGTCGCATTCGACGCCAATGAAGCGCTGACGCCATGCCGCGAGGGTCGCGGCATCGGGGCCATTCTGTTCGACCGCGAGCGGCTGCGGCAAGCCGACATCGGTCTGTTCTCGCCACAGCACTGGGCCGGCAAGGCCCGGCCGGTAGGTGAAGGCGGCCGTGGCAGCGCCTGGTTCGTGGATGCGCCGTTCGGCGCCAGCGTGCTGCGGCACTACCTGCGCGGGGGGCTGGCGGCCCGGATCAGCCACGACCAGTACATCTGGCGGGGGGCGGACCGGACCCGCAGCTTTGCCGAATTCCGGCTGATGCGCGCGCTGCGCGAGAAGAAGCTGCCGGTGCCCAGGCCGATTGCCGCCTTCTACATGCGTGAAGGCCTGCGCTACCGCGCCGCGATCCTGATGGAACGGATCGAAGGGGTGCGCTCGCTGGCCGACCGCGCACTGGTGGCCGGGCGCGGGGCGCCGTGGGAGGAAACCGGGCGGATGATCGCGCGCTTCCACCGTGCCGGCCTGGACCATGCCGATCTCAATGCGCACAACATCCTGTTCGATGGCAACGGCCATGGCTGGCTGATCGACTTCGATCGCGGGGTGATCCGCATCCCGGCCACCGCCTGGCGCGAGCGCAATCTCAAGCGCCTGCTGCGCTCGCTGATCAAGCTGCGCGGTGAGCGCAGCGTGGAAGACGTGGAAAAAGACTACGCGCGCCTGCGTCGCGCCTATGACATGGCCTGGAACCGGGGCACCTGATGGACTGGTCGTTGCGTTTCCTCGGCGTCGGCAATGCGTCGGCGGTCGAGCTGGGATCGCCGATGTCGGTGATCGAGCGCGATGGCCGGCCGTGGCTGACAATCGACTGCGGCGGCGAAGGCCTGACTGCCTTCAAGGCCCATTACGGGCATATGCCGCAGGCGCTGTTCGTTACCCATGTGCACCTGGATCACGTGGCCGGTTTCGAACGGCTGTTCGTGGATACCTTCTTCAGCGCGCAGCGGCGCGGCAAGGTGCGCCTGTACGTGCCGGCCACGGTGGTGCCGCTGCTGCACAAGCGCATCGGCGATTACCCGAACGTGCTGGCCGAGGGCGGCGCCAACTTCTGGGATGCCTTCCAGCTGATCGTGGTGGGCGATGCGTTCTGGCATGAGGGTGTGCGGCTGGAGGTGTTCCCGGTGCGGCACCACTGGCCGGAGACGGCCTATGGCCTGCGTCTGCAGGGCGCGCTGACCTGGAGCGGCGACACCCGGCCGATTCCGGAAATGCTGGCGCGCTATGCCAGTGACAACGAACTGATCGCCCACGACTGCGGGTTGCACGGCAATCCTTCGCATACCGGGGTGGATGACCTGGAGCGCGAGTACAGCGCCGAGCTGCAGGCACGGATGATGCTGTACCACTACGCCAGCGTGGCCGATGGCCAGGCCCTGGCCGCGCGCGGGCACCGGGTGGCACAGCCGGGCCAGTGCATTGTGCTGGCCCCGCCGACTGCCCCGCACGTACTGGCGCAGGATCCGCCGTGAGCAGCGCTGGCGCCGCCGCTTCACCGGCGCTGGCCGCCGAACTGGAGGGGCTGGAACGCGCACTGCATTGCCCGCAGGTGCGTGCAGACCATGAGCGTCTAGCGGTATTGCTGGATGAGGATTTCAGGGAGATAGGCAGCTCCGGCCAGTGCTACGGCCGTGAGGCCGCGCTGCAAGAGATCCCGCTGGAGCGTGCGCAGGTGGTGATCGAGTCGGACCAGTACGCCGTGTGGATGCTGGCAGAGGGCCTGGCCCAGGTGCGTTACCGCAGTCGCTATCACGTCGATGACCAACCGCAGGGCTGGGTGCTGCGCAGCTCGCTGTGGCGTCAGCATTC
>NZ_JBFRFE010000425.1:0-3814 GCF_052114665.1 Stenotrophomonas sp. 2YAF22
ATGGACGGCGACGTGGCCCGCTGCGGTACGCCGGGTGCGGTGATCGCCGGCTGCGTGCCGTGGAATCCGGCTGCGCCGATGGGCTACACCGGCCCGGGCTCGCTGGGCAACCAGGACGTGCAGGACTACCTGTTCACCCGCTTCGTCGACAAGATGCGCAGCACCACCAAGGTCGCCAGCGCCAACATCTCCGGCTCGCTGTTCACCCTGCCGGCCGGCGACATCATGGGCGCGATGGGCTTTGAGCACCGCAGCGAAGAAGCCAGCTACACCCCGGACCTGATGGTGCAGAAGGGCCAGATCGCCGGCACCACCGGCCAGCCGACCCGTGGCGACTACTCGCTCAACGAGGTCTACCTGGAAATGCAGGTGCCGCTGCTGGCCGACATGGCCTTCGCCCGCGAGCTGTCGCTGGACCTGGCCGGTCGCTACACCGATTACAACACCTTCGGTTCGACCACCAACAGCAAGTTCGGCCTGAAGTGGAAGCCGATCGACAGCCTGCTGGTGCGCGCCACCTACGGCACCGGCTTCCGTGCACCGACCGTGGACGATCTCTACGGCGGCGCGGTTTCCAGCCGCGATTCGTTCACCGATCCGTGCGATACGAAGTTCGGCATCGCCGCCAGCAGCCCGACCGTGGCAGCACGCTGCCAGGCGCTGAACGTGCCCGCCAACTTCCGTCAGCAGACCGGTTCGGATGGCAACCTTGCCAACCGCCCGGGCCAGCAGGCCACCTCCGATTTCAACTCCGGTTCCAACGCGGAACTGAAGCCGGAAACCGCCAAGACCTGGACCGTCGGCCTGGTCTACAGCCCGGAATTCGTGCAGGGCCTGGACGTCAGCCTGGACTGGTGGAAGATCCGCATCGACAACGCCATCGTGGGCGAGTCGGCTACCGACATCCTCAACCAGTGCTACGTGCAGGGCGTGGATTCGGCATGCGGTCGCTTCACCCGTTCCACTGCTGCGGCCACCCGCGGCCAGGTTTCGGCGCTGGATCGTTCGCTGGTCAACGCCGGCTACCGCGAAACCGCCGGCTATGACATCGGTGTGCGTTACCGCCTGCCGGAAACCGCATACGGCAAGTTCGCCATCAACTGGAACACCACCTACACCGACTACCTGGAGCAGCGCAACGACAGCGCCGCCACCACCCCGGTGGAGCAGCGCGTGGGCTGGGCCGGTGACTTCCGCGTACGTTCGACCTTCAACCTGGATTGGCAGTACGGCAATCTGGGCATCGGCTGGACCGCCCGTTACTACTCGGGCATGAAGGAAGCCTGCTCGTACGACCTGGGCGGTGGCCCGGACTGCAACATGGCCGACTTCGTTTCGCCGTATACCGATGCACAGCCGAGCCGCAAGGTGGGTTCCAACACCTTCCACGACCTGCAGGTGCGTTACAGCCTGCCGTGGGATGGCACCGTGTCGCTGGGCCTGAACAACGTGTTCGACCACCAGGGTCCGATCATGTACAGCCAGCCGAACAGCAGCTTCACCTACTACGGTGGCTTCGACATCGGTCGTTTCATGTACATGAAGTACCAGCAGCGCTTCTAAGCCTGCAACCGCGTTCCCGCCCCGGCCAACTCTCTCCTGGCCGTGGATGGAAGCAGAACGGTGCCCCTCGGGGCGCCGTTCTTTTTTTACAAGATCGGCTCCCTTCGCATCGCGAAGCGATCTGACCCCGGAGGCGCTATCGTTTCGCGCCGCRCATCGCCCGTACGTTGTCACCGACGTACAGGACCAACCCGGCCCAGATCGCCGCAAAACCAATCGCCTTGCCGGTGTCGAAGGCCTCGTGGAAGAAGAACACGCCCAGCAGCAGCTGCAGGCTCGGCGCGATGTACTGCAGGATGCCGACCAGCGACAGCGGAATGCGCTTCACTCCGTAGGCGAAGCCGATCAGCGGCACCGCCGTGATCACCCCGCCGAAGATCAGCATCAGGTCGTTGGCCCAGCCCCAGCCACCGAAGAAGCCACCGCCATGGCCGTTTTCCGACCAAAGCGCGAAGCCCAGCGCGGGCAGGAACAGGTACAGGCTTTCCACGCCCAGCCCGGCCACCGGATCGACCGACACCAGTTTGCGCAGCAGGCCGTACAGGCCGAACGAGCACGCCAGGCCCAGCGCGATCCACGGCGGCGTGCCCGCATCGATGGTCAGCCAGGCCACGCCCACCGCTGCGATGGCCACTGCCAGCCACTGCACGCGGCGCAGGCGCTCCTTCAGCACGAGCACGCCCAGCAGCACGTTCACCAGCGGGTTGATGAAGTAGCCCAGGCTGGTTTCGATCACATGCCCTGCGTTGATCGCCCAGATGTACAGGCCCCAGTTGAAGGCGATGGTCAGGCTCGATACTGCCAGGATCGGCAGCGCGCGCGGTTGCGCGGCGATCTTCTTCCACCAGCCCAGCCGTGATGCGATCAGCAGCCAGGCCACCACCAGCACGGTGCTCCAGATGATGCGGTGGGCGATGATCTGGAACGACGGCACTTCGTTCAGCAGATGCCAGTAGACCGGCACCAACCCCCACAGCACGAAGGTGGAGGCAGTGATCAACAGGCCCCGTCGCTGTTCTTTCTCGTCCATGCTCATCGCTTGCGTGTCCTTGCCATCGTCAGTACCACCACACCCAGAAGTATCACCGCCATGGCCAGGAAGTCGCGCCAACCAAAGCGTTCACCATTCAATGCAGCCCCCAACAGGACAGCAATCACCGGATTGACGTAGGCATAGCTGCCGGCCAGCGCCGGGCGCACGTTCTGCAGCAGCCAGACGTAGGCGGTGAACGCCACGAGCGAACCGAACACGCACAGGTAGGCCATCGCCAGCAGGCCACCGCTATCGGGCAGCGTGGTGGGGCGCTCGCCGACGACCAGACCGATCACCACCAGCAGCACGCCACCGCAGATCATCTGCCCGGCGGCCGTCATGAACGGTCCCGGCAGGTCCTGCCCGCGTGCCCACACCGAGCCGAACGCCCAGCCGACCGGCGCGATCAGCAGCAACACCAGCCCGGTGGGCGATGCGGTCAGGCTGCTGCCGGCGTTGAGCCAGACCACGCCGACGAAGCCAACGGCGATGCCCAGCCATTCACCCTTGCTGGCATGCTGCCCGCGCAGGGCCGAGAACAGCGCCATCCACAGCGGTACCGAGGCCACCGCGGTAGCGGCCAGGCCGGATGACACCTCGCGTTCGGCCAGCACCACCATGCCGTTGCCCAGCACCAGCATGGTCACGCCCATGATGACCAGGTTGCGCCACTGCCGCAGGGTGGGTCTGGGCATCTTCCAGAACAGGCGCAGCGCCAGGTACATCAGGCCGCCGGCAATGATGAACCGGCTGCCGGAGACCATCGTCAGTGGCAGCGCGCCGCCATGCAGGGCCTTGGCGATACCCAGGTAGGTCGAGCCCCAGACCACGTAGACCAGCAGCAGTGCCAGCACGACAAGGCCGCCCCGTGGGGCAGCCGCAGACGGAACGGGGGGAGCCGACATGACACACCAGGGAGCTGGGGGAACACGGATTTTAGGACGTTTTGGTTATGGTCCGGCAGCCCATGTAGTGGCACGCTGTCATCCATCCATGCCCCGCCCGCCCTTCCGGCACCCGGCGTTGACGTGGGTTGCAGTACCAAGGAGGCTGGCCGGCAGCGCACCGCGCGCCTGGCAGCGCAATTTCCCGCATGGACGCACCGCATCGAGGATCCCCACCCGGATGAGCACTACGTCCCAATCCGCTGTCCCCAGCACCGACGGCGCCGCCCTGCGGCGTTCCATCTCCAACACCCTCAAGGGCTCCGCCGGCAAC
>NZ_JBFRFE010000426.1:0-3806 GCF_052114665.1 Stenotrophomonas sp. 2YAF22
GCTACTGTGGATCATCCTGCTGGTGGGTGTGGTGGCTGCGCTGGTACTTAGTGGCGGTGTCTACCTGCTGCTGCAGCGCCTGGCCGTGCGACCGCTGGCGCAGGCGGTGCGTATCGCCGGCGACGTGGCTGCGGGCAAGCTGGATACTGCCATGCCGGCGCTGGGCAACGATGAAGTCGGCCGCCTGCTGGACGCCATGCAGGGCATGCGTGGCCAGCTGCAGGCGGTGATGGCCGCACAGGCGGAGATGGCGCGCCGCCATGATGCCGGTGAAATCAGCTACCGCATGGATGCCTCGGTGTTCCCGGGCGAATATGGCCGCATGGTGGCCGACAGCAACCAGCTGGTGGCCGACAGCAATACGGTCACCCAGCGCCTGGTCGAGGTGATGCAGCGCTACGCGGTGGGCGACCTGAGCGTGGACATGGACGCACTGCCGGGCGAAAAGGCGGTTTTCACCGCTGCCATGGCAACCACCAAGACCAACCTGGCGGCGATCAACGAACAGATCCAGCAGCTGGCCGCTGCGGCGGCGGCAGGCGATTTCGCGGTGCGTGGCGATGCCCAGCGCTTCGAGCATGACTTCCGCCGCATGGTGGAAACGCTCAACACCATGATGCAGGTCAGCGACCAGAACCTGGCTGCGCTGTCGACGCTGCTGCGCGCCATCGCCGCCGGTGACCTGAGTACACGGATGGAGGGTGACTTCCACGGCGTGTTCGCGGTGATGCGCGACGATGCCAACAGCACCGTGCAGCAGTTGACCCAGATCGTCGGCCAGATCCAGCAGTCTGCATCCAGCATCCGCCTGGCCGCAGGCGAGATCGCGTCGGGCAACAGCGACCTGTCACGCCGTACCGAGCAGCAGGCGGCCAACCTGGAAGAGACCGCCGCGTCGATGGAGGAACTGACCTCCACCGTGCGCCAGAACGCCGATCATGCCCTTCAGGCCAACAAGCTGGCGGCCTCGGCCGCAGGCGTTGCCAGCGAAGGCGGGCAGGTGGTCAGCCAGGTGGTGCAGACCATGGAGCAGATCGAGACCTCTTCGCAGCGCATTGCCGAGATCATCTCGGTGATCGATGGCATCGCTTTCCAGACCAACATCCTGGCCTTGAACGCGGCGGTGGAAGCGGCGCGCGCCGGTGAACAGGGCCGTGGCTTTGCGGTGGTCGCCAGCGAAGTGCGCGCGCTGGCACAGCGCTCGGCGGGCGCGGCCAAGGAGATCAAGGAGCTGATCGACGCCTCGGTCGGCCATGTCGGCGCCGGCGCGCAGCTGGTGCACGGTGCGGGCCGCACGATGCAGGAGATCGTCGGCCAGGTCGGCCGGGTCAACGAGATCATGGCCGAGATTTCGGCCGCCTCGCGCGAGCAGTCGGCCGGTATCGAGCAGGTCAACCAGACCGTGGTGCAGATGGACGAGACCACCCAGCAGAATGCTGCGCTGGTGGAAGAAGCCACCGCTGCGGCGCGGGCGATGGAAGAACAGGCCGAGCAGCTGGCGGTGGCGGTGTCCCGCTTCCGCCTGCAGGCCGACACCCGACCGGCTGCCGCGTTGCGCGCCGCCTGAGCCGGGGCATGAACGACGACGCCCGGCCAAGGCCGGGCGTCGATGTGCCACTGCGTACGTGGTGCGCTGGGCTTAGAACATGCCTTCGAAGGGGTTCCAGCTGGTGTTGCCCTTCACCTGTTCCAGGTAGTAGCTGTAGTTGGTGCTCGAGGCGACCAGGAAGTTCATTGCGATGAACAGTGCGCGGGCCACGATGTCCGGCAGCACCAGGCTGACCGCGATCAGCACGATGTTGATGCCGATCACCACCAGCGCCTTGCGCCACATGCCCAGGATGAACAGATAGATCGCGCCGAAGAAGAAGGCGAAGAAGTTCAGGTTGATCTTCAGGCGGTCGCCGAAGGACAGCGCCTTCCAGGCCTGCTTGAAGCCGGGCTCCTTGGGAGCGCCGTGCTGCTGGAAGAAGTTGAAGCGGAACTGCCACTTCGGGCTGAAGCGGGTCAGGTCAACGGTGTTCATTTATAGGGACTTCCCTGTTAGGAAAACGTTTTCATGATAAGTGAGTCACATTCAGCAAACCAGCTTGGAGCGTCAAAAATGTGACGTTCCTACGGCAAAGGGCTTGCGTCCCGGCGCCGCACCGTCACCCATCCGCCTTGTTTTTAGGATAGGGTGCGCAGTTCCGCTGCCACCCCGGTTGTTCACGGGTAGCAGCGGTATGTCCATGGAGGTTGCATGACCACACCAGCTACACCGGAAAACGCACCCGGACCGGTGCTCCTGCCGACACCCGAAGTGGTGCAGGCACAACAACTGCTCGCCCGCCAGCAACTGGCGGTGGCGATGGACCGTGCACGCATCGCGGCCAGCCGCGACGCTGCAACGGCTGTACTGGAAAACGACTGAGCCTGGAAAAAGCCGCCACGATCGCGCTGGCCTGCTGCCAGCGCGATCGCAGTGCGCATCAGAAGCGCGCGGTCATGCTGAGGAAGTAGCTGCGGCCGGCGACGAAGTAGTCGGTGGCGCCGTCGGCGTACAGCTTCTTGTCGGCCAGGTTGCTGACGCCGCCACGCAGGGTCAGTACATCGTTGACGTTCCAGGCCGCGGTCAGGTCATACAGCGTGTAGGCCTTCAGGAAGGTGCTGACCACGCCGGTCTGCTTGCCGGTGTACTGCGCCGACAGGCTGCTGGAGAACACCGTGTTCGGCGTCCAGTCCAACGACGAATAGCCTGAGAACTCCGGGGTGTCGATCAGGTTGCGGCCAGTGGTCAGGTTCTTGGCTTCCTTCATCCAGGTCGCCGACGTGCGCCAGCGCCAGTGATCGCCGAAGCGGAAGTTGAGGTTGCCTTCCATGCCGCTGGTGCGCGCGCGCTGCACGTTGCTCATGCGCGTCCACCAGTAGCCGTTGAAGAAGCCCAGCGCTTCATACTCGATCTTGTTCCTGAAGTCGGTATGGAAGTAGGTCAGGCCGGCGTCGACCAGATCGTTGTCGAAGCTGACGCCGATCTCGCGGTTGGTGCTGGTTTCCGGGTCCAGGTCCGGATTACCGGCCATGTAGCAGCCGCCACGCACGTAGCCGAGCGGATACAGCGAGGTGCAGCCGCGTCCGCCGGACTGGGTCGCCGCGCTGGGCGAATTCTCGGTCAGGCTCGGCGCGCGGAACCCCTTGGACACGCCGCCACGGATCGTCCACTGCTCGCTCGGGTGCCAGACCAGGTAAGCACGCGGACTGACATGGCTGCCGAACTGTTCATGGTGGTCCAGGCGCGCGCCCAGGGTCAGTGCCAGGGTGCGGTGCAGCTTCAGCTCGTCTTCGACGAACAGCGCCCAGGTGTCCACTTCCAGGCTGGAGCCGACCACCGGGTTGCCGGCGTAGTCAATTGGTGCCTGGCCGATGGTGTCGGTGTTGGTCAGCTCCTGCCGCTTCCACTGGCCGCCCACCGCGAACTGGTGGTCCACGCCCAGGGTGAAGGGCGTGCTCAGGCTGCCTTCGATGATCGTATCGGTTGCCTCGGAGCGACCGGTGGCGCCGATGTCGTTCTTGTACTCGGTCCAGTACGCGCTGAGCTTGGAGGTGCCGAACTCCCACTTGCCGTCGTGGTTCAGCGCCAGCGAACTGCGCTTGAGCTCACTGGCACCCCATGCGCCCTCGTCCTGCTTTTCCAGCGCCTGGGCGATGAAGGCCTGCTGCACGCCGTGGCCAGCTTCCAGCGACACCTCCTGTGCCTCGCTCAGCTTCCACTGCAGCAGCGCGTCGACATTGCGGTCCTTCTCACCGGCGTAGGCGTTGCCGTACAC
>NZ_JBFRFE010000427.1:0-3793 GCF_052114665.1 Stenotrophomonas sp. 2YAF22
GGTCAGTGGTCGTCCGAGCCGGTGAGCTTGGCGGAGATTGCCACGGGCGGAGACAGTTCGTTCGTTCAGGTGGTGGCCAAACATCGGTACCACCTCCTTGCTGCTGCACGGGGCGGGGATAAGCGCGCGTTGCTGCTCACTGCGGAGCGCTACGGGGACCCAGGGGCGCTTGAGCTTGAGCCGTCGGATGAAATGGATCCGTACGGTATGGCTGATCTGGCCGACGCACACGGTCACCCCGAGCTGGCCCACCAGTGGCTGACCATGCTCGCACGCGAGGGCGAAGTATCCGTCATGCGCGAGCTCATCGAATACCGGGGCGAGACACCGTTCCGCGCTTGGGTTTGGATGCATCTCTCGCGCATGCTGGGTCGGGACCTGAGCCAGGATCGACATGAAGCGATCAACGAGGACGGCACACCGTACGACGACGATGTCGGCGGGCCCGCCTATGTCGGTGGCGTCGACGGAATCAAATTGGTGCCACTCGCGGCCGAGGAGAACAGGCGTGCCGAAGAAGAGGCTGATCAGCTGTTCGCGGCAATCCAAGAGCGCTACAACCTGACCTGATCTAGTTCGTTCAAGGGCGGGCTCCTGCCAAAGGGGGCCCGTCCGCATTTTCACTTGGACGTCCACCATCCGCGGACCATCAGATTGGGCTGACCGGTCGTATTAAACGGATTGCGTCACTGTCATTGATCAGCTTCGCTTCCGGGCAGAGGCTGACATCTCCAAGGTACTGGACGAACCCAGCGCCCCACTTACCATCCTACCGTCCACTGACGCTGGCCCAATGCTCGAGCATCAGGGGCAGCGCCGACATCATGGGCGGTCCGTACTGACGGAAACGGAGCCGTCTTCCCTCAGCCGGACGCTTACATACACATCTGGCGGAGGTATTCGATCGATCGACGCCCCCGCAGGAAGGATCTCCCAGCTGGTGATCGAGCCGCAGACTGTTTTATGAATCAACCTGCCACTATCCAACCCCCGCCTGGAAAGCTCGGCAACAACCACTTCAGGGGGGTGGCGATCAAAGCCCTTATAGGCAGTGCACGTCTTTCCCGTCTGACCCATAGGGTACGTTGAACTCTCCACCTCGTCCCTGCACCCCAGCAGGCCCAGGACGAACGAAAGGAGGGTTAGTATCCAAATGCATCGCATTGCCGGTCACTCCTTTCTTTTGCTGCCCTGCTGTACGCCTTGTCTACCGCAGCGCCTCCGAGTCCGCCATCGCGAAGCCGCGTCGCACAGGTCATCTGCTCTTGATATGCACGGCACTCAAGTTCATTCGCTAGCTGCCGATGCGCCATCCCACCATATTCCCAGTCCTTTGGAAATGGACTTGCACCTTTGGGCCTACCAACGCAGGCATTGGGAACTCTCTTTTCCAGCAGCGCCTTATGGTTTCGCTCATGCATAACGGTGCATATCTTGTCGCAGCCTGAATTGCAGACACTGACCAGGAATCCTCCATTGCCATCACAAGTCACCATTCCCATTTGTCCGCCGCACGTATTTGTGTCGAACACCGGCTCGAGTCCAAGTGGGTCAACCACGCGAAGCGGAGAGGCTTTGGAGTACCCGTAAACAGAAATGCCGCCAGAGATGCCTATCGGATCCGCTTGCGTATAGCGTCCGGTCGCAGCTTCATATTCCCGCTGGAAGTTATAGAACAAGCCGCTGGCATCCGTGGCCTGCTGCCCCGGGAATCGCAGCGCCAGATCAAAGACAACACCATCGCCATCCGGATCCAGACTTGGAGATTGGTCGCCAAACACTTCGCTCTTGCTGCTCCAATCCCATATCGCCACATTGCGCACTGGGTCGATAGCAACGCGCGGGGTACCCAGATGGTCCGGCTGGATGTAGGCCAGCTCCGGCACGCCGGCGCTCGGCAGATTGATCAACGCCACCGGATAGTTGTCCAGCCAGATCGCCTGCTGCTGCGCCTGGCCCGTGGCCGAATAGTTGCCCAGCCATTGCCCTGCTTCGTCGTACAACGTGATCTGAGCCGCACCCCCGGCCGGAGTACGCAACACGCGCTCACCGCGGTGGTTGTAGACGTAGCTCTCCAGTGTGGCGTTGCCCTGCTTCACCGCGTTCATGCGGTTGGCATCGTTGTAGCTGAACATCTTGCTGCCGATGCTGGTGGTGTTGCCCGCCGCATCATGATTGCGTGGCTCACCATCGACCGCCGTAAGCCGGTGGCTGGTGGCCGGATAGGTGTAATTGGCGGTTCCTGCCGAAGTGGTCAGCGAGATGCGGTTGCCGGTGGCGTCGTAGCCGTAGGTTTCGATCGGCGTGCCGGTCGCGCCGTCCTGGGTCTGGGTCAGGCGGCCCAGGCTGTCGTAGGCGTACTTGGCCAGCACTTCAGACCCGGCGCCGTTCTTCAGCTCGGTGATCGAACCCACCGGATCATAGCCATAGCTCAAGGACAGCCCACCTGCTGCCGGGTCATGCACGGCCTGCGGACGGTAGTCCAGGTCCAGCGGGCGCTGCAACTGGCGGCCATTGCCGTAGGTCCACCCTGTCGCCGGGCCGAAGGCCGCATAGATCACGTTGTTCACCACGATCTGGCGCGGCTGGCCGGTGCGCGTCAGGCCAATCTGGCTGACACGGCCCTGGGTGTCACGTACGTAGTCGGCCACGCTGCCGTCCGGGTAGGTCAACGCGGTCAGACGACCGGACTTGCTGTAGGCGTAGCGCAGCGTACTGGCGACACCGTTGACGGTCTGCACCTTGCGGGTGATCTGGCCGAAGCGGTCATGGCAGTACTGGGTGTTGCCATTCGCGTGCAACACCTGCCCCAGGCGCCCCTTGGCAAAGCGCTCGTCGGCGGCGCAGGCAGCCGGTGCCACGTCATAGCTATAGCCCACATCCAGATTGGGGTCTGGGTAGGCGATGCCGATCAGGCGGTTGAGCGCGTCGTAGCTGTAGGTAGCGGTGATGCCCCGCGCATCGGTGGCGGTCTTGCGGTTGCCAGCCACATCCACGGTGAAGCTGCTGGCGCCACTGTCCGGACTGACCTGTCCAGTCAGATCACCGAAACCGTTATAGGCATAGGTAGTGTGCAGGCCCTTCGGGTCAGTCACCTGGGTGACCTGGTCCAGCGCGTTGTACTGGCTGCGGATTTCCGCAGCAACACCGCCGACGTCCTGCAGGGTCCGCGCCAGCCGGTTCAGCGGATCGTACTGCTGGCTGGTGACGCGCTGCAGGGCGTCGGTCACCGTCTGCGGGTTGCCGTTGGCATCGTAGGTGAAGCCGGTAGCGTGGTTGCCAGCGTCTTTCAGCGCCGTAAGCTGGCCAATCGTGTTGAAGGTGCGTGCCAGGGTGCGGCGCAGGGTACCGCCCGCATCCAGGGTGTCCTCCTTCAGTCGATTGCCGGCATTGTCCAGCGTGTAGTGGATGGTGTTTCCGGCGTTGTCCTCGATATCGGTCAGTCGCAGTGCTGCGTCATAGACGTAGGTCACGCTGCCGCCATCGGGCTCGGTGATCTGCTGAACCTGGCCGGTGGGCCAGTAGCTGATCTGGGTGGATCGATCCTCGGCGGTGGTGGCGCCGCGTACGGTCACCGAGGTGGGCCAGCCACGAGCATGGTAGGCGTAGTCGGTGACCACGCCATTGGCATCCTTCACCGACAATGGTCGCCCGTAGGCGTCGTAGGCCAACGTTTCCACCGTCTGACCGAGTGCATTGGTGACACTGCGCAGGTCGCCCTTGCGATAGGTGCAGGCCCCATTGGTCGCGCATCCTGCGTCGTCTGCGACGTGGTAGGCGTAGGTGCTGACGT
>NZ_JBFRFE010000428.1:0-3789 GCF_052114665.1 Stenotrophomonas sp. 2YAF22
GCCCGCGCGGTTCAGTACATGCAGCAGCGACTGGTGCGCACGGATCTTCTTCTCGTCGTACTCGTGGCGTCCCCATGGCGAGAACAGGCAGGGCAGCGAAACCTCGGTGCTGGTACCGCAGGAGTGCATGTCCGGGAAATTGACCACCGCCGCCTGGGCCAGCTCCGGCGTGGTATTGCGGCCACCATTCAGGCCCCAGTTCTGTGCGCGCACCGTTTCGCCCATCACGATCACCAGCAGGCGAGGCTTGCTGGTCGCTGCGCGCGGGGTCGCCTTGGCATCGGTACCGATCGGCAGCTTTGGCGCGCGTTGCACCGGGTTGTCGCCGCGCAGCGCACGTGGCAGCCCCAGCAGCACGTTGGCCGGCGTTGCCAGGTAGCGCACTTCGCGCTGGTTGCGCATCAAGGCCGACACATCCTGGAAGGACACCAGCGCGCCACCGAGTGCAGTGGCCGCAGCGACCAGCAGGAAGCCGATGCGCCACAGCAGGCTGCGGCCCCAGCTGCGGCGGCGCAGGTCAATGCGCCACAGCACCACCATCGGCAACACAGCCAGCAGCAGGACCGGCCACAGCAGCGACACCGTCATCAGTTCGCGGCTTTCCTTGGGGTCGGTAGCCAGCACGTTGCGCAGCATGTCCGCATCCAGATAGATGTGGTAACGGCTCATGTAGTGCGCGGCAAACGCGGTGACCAGCAGCAGCACGCTGATCACCACCTTGGCATTCCAGCGCCACACCAGGATGCCCAGCAGCACACCGTGCGCGCCCAGCAGCAGCAACAGCAGTGAAAGTGCATAGCGCAGGCTGCCCGGATGGCTGGCCATGGCGCTGTGCCAGAACAGGCCATTGCCGGCCACAGCGAAGAACAGGCTGGTCAGCACGATCAACGCTTCGGTGGACAGCTGTGGCCGCCATGCGCGGATGTTGGCCAGCGTGGGCAGACGGAAGGAGCGTTGGACCGATGCGTTCATGCAATCGCCTCCTGGCGGGCCGAGCGATCCAACTGGCGGCGGACCATCAGGTACAGGCCCAGCGACAGCAGCCAACAGATCAAGGCGGTGGCAACGTCATGCGAAAGGAAGTGGGCGCCGCGCAGCTGTTGGCCGATGCCGAACACCAGGCCGCTGCCGAGGCCGATCCACAGCCCAGCCCAACGCCAGGCGGGGCGCCACAGCAGCGCGAAGAAGTACAGGCACATCCATGCGTATCCCGCGCTTGCGTGGCCGGCGGGGAAGCAGGCGCGTGCGGCCATGCCGGTTGGGCGGCTGCTGAGAAGACCGACGAACCGGTCGTGTCCGCCATAGCGCAGCAGATCCCACGGGCAGTCCATCGGCACCAGCGATTTCAGCAGCGAGATCAGCCCGGTGCCGAGTGCCACGGCCACCACCACATACAGCAGCGCCCAACGCAGCGTGCGATCGTGGCCGCGGCGCCAGTGGTGGAAGCACAGCAGCATCGCCACCAGTGCCGCAGCGGTGCTCAGCCACTTGCCGGCCTTGTGCACCACCGAACGCGTCAGCCATGCATCCTGCAGCGCCCAGCGGCCGCCTTCCAGCCGGAACAGATGGTCGGCCAGCCACTGGTCGCCACCCAGGCCCATCAACACGGTGAATACCGCAATGCCGATGACAGAAGGCAGCCAAAGATGGGTAACGGCAAAACGCGACGCCAGCAGCGAGGGCGCAAAGGAGACTGCCGGGACAAGAGGGCGAGCGGGCATGCAGGGAAGGGGCCGTTACGGGAATCCGCGACCATGCTCGTCACTGGCATGTCGGAGAAGGGTCGTACACGCGTTTGCGCCGGGTTAATCCGTGCCCGGCGCGCATCATCGTTCAGTCTTCTTCGTCGTTGGCGCCTGCACGCTCGGCATGGCAGGCCGCATCCCAGGCGGTGCCCGGAAGCAACTGCCAACGATTGCGATTGGCAACACCGATCTCGATGACCTGGGCCGGATCGACACAGGGGCTCATGGCCTTGTCCAGTACCAGCAGCCAGCGCTTGTCCGGCGCCTCGGCCAACCATGGACCGGCGTCGTGCCACTGCTCTGCCCACGGCCGCTTGAAGCCGAACTCGCGCACCGGCCGGTCGGCCTGCAGCAGGTTCTGTTCGCGCCAGGCCACCAGCGCCAGCTCCGCATCGGGGCCGATCCGCGTGCCCACCCGGCGCATCACCGCCGACGCCGAGGCGTAGGGGTCCAGCGCCGGTATCAGCACCAGTCCGTACAGCATCCACAGCAGACCGTGGGTGAGCAGTACCAGCGTGGCCGCGCGTCGTATCCGCAGCCACACCGCCAGCGTCGCCACGGCGATGGCGAAGGTCAGCAGGCCATCGCCGAACACGGGCAGCAGGGTGTCGGGCATCGCCCGCCGTGCCAGCTGCGCCTGCGCCCAGGCGCTGTCGGTCAGCATCATCACGCCAAGCGCGCCGGTGGCCAGCATCAGCAGCAGGCTGTAGCCGAACAGATAGCGACGCACGCACAGGCGACGCAGCAGGCCGGGCAACAGCGGCGCCACCGCCAGTGCCATCGCCGGCAGCATCGGCAGCACGTACACCTCGCGCTTGCCGGGGCTGGCAGTGAAGAACAGCAGGACCAGCGCGGCCCAGCCCAGCAGCGGCCACTGGCGCTGGTCGCCGCGACGCAGCCGGCGCCACCACGGTTTGACCATCAGCGGCAGCAGCAGCGCACCCGGCAGCCACAGCGTGGCGATCACCTGCAGGTAGTACCAGACCGGCTGGCGATGGTGCCAGGCGTTGGCATAGCGGGTGCCGGTCTGCTTGAACAACAGCTCGTGGGCGTACGACTGCAGCGATGCACTGGGTTCATGCAGCAGCGCCCAGCCCAGCGGTGCCAGCCACACCGCGGTACCCAGAAGGAAGGCCGGAATCAGCCACAGCAGGCTGACGGGGTGGGGGCCGTCCACCGGTTGGCCGCGACGGCGCTGGTACAGCCGCCATCCCAGCCAGGGCAGCACCATCAGCAAGGGCAGGAAGCCCACCCCCTTGGTCACCGTGCCGACGCCGGCGGCGAAGCCCGCCAGCCACAGGGCCGGCAGGTTGCGGCGCTCGCAGAGGTGGCGCAGCAGGCCCCACAGGGCCAGCGTGGTCATGCCCACCAGCACCATGTCGATCTGCGCGCGCTTGGCCATCAGGCCGAACTGCAGGGTGCAGAACAGTGCGCCAAGCGCGTACAACGAATGCCGTGGCGACCATAGCCGGCGTGCCAGGTCGGACACCAGCCACAGGCTGAGCAGCGCGGCCAGCAGCGACGGCAGCAGGAACGACCACTGCCAGCTGCCGACCACCTGGTGGGCAGCGGCCTGCAGCCACATGAACACCGGCGGCTTCTCGGCGTACAGCTCGCTGCCCCGGTGCGGCAGCAGCCACTCGCCGCTCTCCACCATGGCACGTGCGGCCAGCACGAAGCGTGGTTCGTCCGGTGGCTGCGGCTGGCGCATGCCAAGCCCGGCCGCCAGCGCCATCACGATCAACAACCACAGCAGCGGCAGGTGCCAACGGCGGGGCAGGGCAACGGGCACGGGGGGGCTCCGGCAGCAAAACAGCCATTCTGATGAGCGGCACGTGGGAAAGCCGTCGGAGCGGCCGGCATGGCGACCGCATTCCGACATCCGCAGCGCTACCATGGCATGAACTTCCGTGGATGTTTCGTGCATGCGCCTGTTGGTGATCGAGGACAACCGCCAGTTGGTGGCCAACCTGTTCGACTATTTCGAGTCGCGCGGGCATGTGCTCGACGTGGCCCCGGATGGCATCACCGGCCTGCACCTGGC
>NZ_JBFRFE010000429.1:0-3774 GCF_052114665.1 Stenotrophomonas sp. 2YAF22
GTGGTGTGGTGTAAGTTATCGGCCTATTAGTACCGGTCAGCTTCACGAGTCGTTAGTCCTCGCTTCCACATCCGGCCTATCAACCCAGTGGTCTGGCTGGGGGCCTCTCACACACAAGGTGTATGGAAATCTCATCTCGAAGCGAGCTTCCCGCTTAGATGCTTTCAGCGGTTATCCCATCCGAACGTAGCTAATCAGCGGTGCACTTGGCAGTACAACTGACACACCAGAGGTTCGTCCGTCCCGGTCCTCTCGTACTAAGGACAGCCCTTCTCAAATTTCCTGCGCGCGCAGCGGATAGGGACCGAACTGTCTCACGACGTTCTAAACCCAGCTCGCGTACCGCTTTAATGGGCGAACAGCCCAACCCTTGGGACCTACTCCAGCCCCAGGATGCGACGAGCCGACATCGAGGTGCCAAACCATGCCGTCGATATGGACTCTTGGGCAAGATCAGCCTGTTATCCCCGAGGTACCTTTTATCCGTTGAGCGACGGCCATTCCACAATGTACCGCCGGATCACTAGTCCCGACTTTCGTCCCTGCTCGAGATGTCTCTCTCACAGTCAAGCTCCCTTGTGCACTTACACTCGACACCTGATTGCCAACCAGGCTGAGGGAACCTTTGGGCGCCTCCGTTACTTTTTAGGAGGCAACCGCCCCAGTTAAACTACCCATCAGGCACTGTCCCTGACCCGGATTACGGGCCGAAGTTAGATGTCCAAAGTGACCAGAGTGGTATTTCAACGATGACTCCACCCGGACTGGCGTCCGGGCTTCCACGTCTCCCACCTATCCTACACAAGCCACTCCGAACACCAATACCAAACTATAGTAAAGGTCTCGGGGTCTTTCCGTCCTGCTGCGCGTAACGAGCATCTTTACTCGTACTGCAATTTCGCCGAGTTTATGGTTGAGACAGCGGGGAAGTCGTTACTCCATTCGTGCAGGTCGGAACTTACCCGACAAGGAATTTCGCTACCTTAGGATGGTTATAGTTACCACCGCCGTTTACTGGGGCTTAAATTCTCAGCTTCGCCTTGCGGCTAACCGGTCCTCTTAACCTTCCAGCACCGGGCAGGAGTCAGTCCGTATACATCGTCTTGCGACTTCGCACGGACCTGTGTTTTTAGTAAACAGTCGCTTCCCCCTGGTCTCTGCGGCCCCTGCACGCTCCGGACAGCAAGTGTCCATCACGATGGGGGCCCCCCTTCTCCCGAAGTTACGGGGGCATTTTGCCGAGTTCCTTAACCATAATTCTCTCGATCGCCTTAGTATTCTCTACCTGATCACCTGTGTCGGTTTGGGGTACGGGCGGCTAAAACCTCGCGTCGATGCTTTTCTCGGCAGCATAGGATCACCGGATCCCCCCGTACGGGGGTCCCATCGGGTCTCAGGCATCATGAACGGCGGATTTGCCTACCGTTCGCCCTACATCCTTAGACCGGGGCAACCATCGCCCGGCCCGGCTACCTTCCTGCGTCACACCTGTTAATACGCTTGCCTCCCGGGATCAGGTCCCGCGCTCCACCAAAACCCTCCACCCACAAGGGGTGTCGGGCAGGTCTCGGGCGGTTAGTATCCCCCGTTCAACATGGGCGGTTTTTCGCCGGTACGGGAATATCAACCCGTTGTCCATCGACTACGCCTGTCGGCCTCGCCTTAGGTCCCGACTTACCCAGGGCAGATTAGCTTGACCCTGGAACCCTTGATCATTCGGCGGACGGGTTTCTCACCCGTCTTTCGCTACTCATGCCTGCATTCTCACTCGTGTAGGCTCCACCGCTGGTTTACACCGCGACTTCACCGCCCACACGACGCTCCCCTACCACTCCGGACGCCTGAACCACAAGGGCTTGGCTATTATCCGAAATCCACAACTTCGGCGGTGTACTTGAGCCCCGCTACATTGTCGGCGCGGAATCACTTGACCAGTGAGCTATTACGCACTCTTTTAAGGATGGCTGCTTCTAAGCCAACCTCCTGGTTGTCTTCGCAACTCCACATCCTTTCCCACTTAGCACACGCTTAGGGGCCTTAGTTGGTGGTCTGGGCTGTTTCCCTCTCGACTATGAAGCTTATCCCCCACAGTCTCACTGCTGCGCTCTCACTTACCGGCATTCGGAGTTTGGCTGACGTCAGTAACCTTGTAGGGCCCATTAGCCATCCAGTAGCTCTACCTCCGGTAAGAAACACGCAACGCTGCACCTAAATGCATTTCGGGGAGAACCAGCTATCACGAAGTTTGATTGGCCTTTCACCCCTACCCACAGCTCATCCCCTCCATTTTCAACTGAAGTGGGTTCGGTCCTCCACGACGTCTTACCGTCGCTTCAACCTGGCCATGGGTAGATCACTTCGCTTCGGGTCTAGATCACGCCACTGCAACGCCCTGTTCAGACTCGCTTTCGCTACGGCTTCCCCACACGGGTTAACCTCGCGACGTAACACTAACTCGCAGGCTCATTCTTCAAAAGGCACGCCGTCACAACTACACAGCAAGCTGCGGTTGCTCCGACGGATTGTAAGCACACGGTTTCAGGTACTGTTTCACTCCCCTCCCGGGGTACTTTTCACCTTTCCCTCACGGTACTGGTCCGCTATCGGTCATTAGGGAGTATTTAGGCTTATCAGGTGGTCCTGACAGATTCGCACGGGATTTCTCGGGCCCCGTGCTACTTGGGATACTCTCACAGGCGGCATGACACATTTCGGTTACGGGGCTCACACCCTCTCTGGCCGGCCTTTCAAGACCGTTCACCTATGCCCATACACTCACCCCACTGTCCCGGCAGAGACAGAACGGAAAGTCCCACAACCCCGCCCATGCAACGCCCGCCGGCTATCACACATGGAACGGTTTAGCCTGATCCGCGTTCGCTCGCCACTACTAACGGAATCACTATTGTTTTCTCTTCCTGCGGGTACTGAGATGTTTCACTTCCCCGCGTTCCCCCCACGCACCCTATGTGTTCAGATGCGGGTCACCAGGTAACTCGCGCCCCTGGCGGGGTTTCCCCATTCGGACACCCTGGGATCACAGTCCGGTTATCGACTCCCCCAGGCTTATCGCAGATTCCTACGTCCTTCTTCGGCTCCTAATGCCAAGGCATCCACCGTGTGCTCTTAAAAACTTGACCACAAAAGATCAAGGAGTAATTTTCGAGAAAACCAYGGAACCAGACCGCAACCAACCACCACCCAAAAGCGGCAGCACAATCACGGATCAGATCCAGGTTCATATTCTTGGAAATTGCTTCTTATAAAAGATGCTCGCGTCCACTATGTAGTTCTCAAACAACAACCCCACACCACACACCCCACACGAACCCCCAAGGGGCCARCCGTGCACTCGGTGCAGCAGGGAAACCAGAAACACAAACCCGGAACCACAGCACGAAGCCGTGAACCCCGGTCCTGTTGTCTCAGGACCCAACAGTGTGCCAAACACTACCCAGCGATTCATTCCGGCCCGCGTTCCAGGACCGGCACCCCCCAAAGGGGAAACCCGTCCGTACTTGCTGCCGGCCTGCGCCGCCAGGCACCTATTTGYTGATATTCCACCCGTGAGCACCCGCCGCAGAACTTGCGTCTGCGCAACGGGCGTACTCCTGACAACACCACCACACAGACATCACGCCTGGCAGGGTTGTTGTAGGTGCTCCTTAGAAAGGAGGTGATCCAGCCGCACCTTCCGGTACGGCTACCTTGTTACGACTTAGTCCCAATCGCCAGTCCCACCTTCGACAGCTCCCTCCCACAAGGGGTTAGGCC
>NZ_JBFRFE010000430.1:0-3761 GCF_052114665.1 Stenotrophomonas sp. 2YAF22
GGACCACACGCTGGAGATGGAGCCGGACGAACTGGCCAGCGCCACGCTGCTGCGCTACAGCAGCGATCCCGCGCAGCTTGACACCTGCAACGTCTACATCGTCACCGTGCCCACGCCGATCGATGCCTACGAGCAACCGGATCTGGAGCCGCTGCGCTCGGCGACGCGATTGATCGCCAGCCATCTTCGCGCCGGTGACCTGGTGATCTACGAATCCACCGTCTACCCGGGTACCACCGAAGAAGTCTGTGTGCCGTTGCTGGAGCAGGGCTCGGGCCTGCGCTTCAACGACGATTTCTACTGCGGCTACAGTCCCGAGCGGGTCAGCCCTGGCGACCGCCAACGGCGCCTGGCCGACATCCGCAAGATCACCTCCGGCTCAACGCCAGAAGTGGCTGCGATAGTCGACGGCCTGTACCAGCGGATCATCACCGCCGGTACGTTCCCGGTGCCGTCGATGCGGGTCGCCGAAGCGGCCAAGGTGGTGGAGAACATCCAGCGCGACGTCAACATCGCGCTGGTCAACGAGTTGGCCTTGATTTTCGATCGCCTCGGCATCGACACCCAGGATGTGCTCGACGCCGCGGGCAGCAAATGGAATTTCCTGCCGTTCCGTCCGGGGCTGGTGGGTGGCCACTGTATCGGCGTGGACCCGTACTACCTGCTGCACAAGTCCGAAAGCATGGGCTACCACCCCGACCTCATCCACACCGCCCGGCAGGTCAACAACCGGGTGGGCGAGCATGTGGCCAAGCGCGTGCTGGCGATGCTGGCCGAACGTGGTCGCATGCCAGCGCATTCGCGCATCCTGGTGCTGGGCGTGACCTTCAAGGAGGACTGCCCGGACCTGCGCAACAGCCGCGCGCTGGAACTGGCCCAGCGGCTGGCCGGCAGCGGCGCGCAGGTGGACGTCAGCGATCCGTGGGTAGGGCCGGCTGCCATGGCGGACGAGGGCGTGAACTGGCTGGCCGAGCCGGTGGCCGGCAGCTACGACGCGGTGGTGCTGGCGGTGGCGCATGAGAGCTTCAAGGCGATGGACGATGCCCATATCCGCAGCCTGTTGGCGCCCGGTGGGCTGGTCTATGACGTGAAGTCCGCCTGGCCGCGCAGCGTGGTCGACGATCGCCTGTAGGTGCTTGCGCGGTAGACTCGGGGGCAGTTGCAACCGAGGAACGCCATGCACCGGTATATCGTCTACCTGCTCGCCATCCTGATGTTTCCGATCTGCCTGTGGCTGGCCACGATCTGGCCGGCCTGGTATTGGGGCGTCGGCCTTACAGCTGCGATGGTGGCGCTGGGGACCTGGGACCTGCTGCAGAAACGCAGCACCTTGCGCCGCAACTATCCGGTGATGGCGCACTTCCGTTATGGCCTGGAATCGATCGGCCCGGAGATCCGCCAGTACTTCGTGCAGAGTGATCTGGAGGATGTGCCGTTCTCGCGGCAGCAGCGCGCGCTGATCTACCAGCGCGCCAAGAACCAGATGGACACGGTGCCCTTCGGGACCCTGCGCAGCACGTATGCGGTGGACTACGAATGGATCAACCATTCGCTGGCGCCCACCACCATCGCCAAGCATGATTTCCGCGTGCTGATCGGTGCGAACTGTGCCAAGCCCTATTCGGCAAGCGTGTTCAACATCTCGGCGATGAGTTTCGGTTCGCTGTCGGCCAATGCGATCCGCGCATTGAATGAAGGCGCACGCTTGGGGGGGTTCTACCACGATACCGGCGAAGGCTCGATTTCGCCGTATCACCGTGAGAYGGGCGGTGACCTGGTCTGGGAGATCGGCTCGGGCTACTTCGGGTGCCGTGATGAGAAGGGCGGCTTCAGCGAGGAACGCTTCGTTGCCAATGCCAACCACGATCAGGTGAAGATGATCGAGATCAAGCTGTCGCAGGGCGCCAAGCCCGGCCATGGCGGGGTGCTGCCGGCGCCGAAGGTGACCGCCGAGATCTCGGTGACGCGTGGCGTGCCGATGGGCGTGGACTGCGTGTCCCCATCGCGCCATTCGGCCTTCTCCACGCCGGTTGAACTGCTGCAGTTCGTCGCCCGCCTGCGCGAACTGTCCGGTGGCAAGCCGGTTGGTTTCAAGCTGGCCATCGGCCACCCATGGGAATGGTTCGGCATCGCCAAGGCAATGCACGAGACCGGTCTGCTGCCTGATTTCATCGTCGTCGATGGCGCCGAGGGCGGTACCGGCGCGGCGCCTGCCGAATTCGTCGATCACGTGGGGGTGCCGATGCACGAAGCGTTGCTGCTGGTGCACAACACCCTGGTCGGCCTGGACCTGCGCGAGCACATCCGTATCGGCGCTGCCGGCAAGATCACCAGCGCGTTCGATATCGCCCGCACCATTGCGATGGGCGCGGACTGGTGCAATGCCGGGCGCGGTTTCATGTTCGCGCTGGGCTGCATCCAGTCGCTCAGCTGCCATACCGACAAGTGCCCGACCGGCATCGCGACCCAGGATCCGGCACGCTGGAAGCATCTGGATGCACCGGACAAGGCCACGCGCGTGTACAGCTTCCACGAGCACACCCTGCACGCGCTGAAGGAGTTGCTGTGCGCGGCGGGCTTGAACGATCCGGCCGAGCTCGGCCCGGAACACATCCTGCGGCGGGTGTCGCCGGTCGAGATCCGTTCGCTGGCCTCGCTGTATCGCTACCTGGAACCGGGCGAGCTGCTGCACAAGGTGCCCGACCACGCGGTGTTCCATTCGTTCTGGGCGGACGCACGCAGCGATTCGTTCCAGCCGCCACCGAAGATCCAGGCGCTGCGTGCCAGCAAGTCGCGATGACCCGCGTTGCAGGACCGAGCCCATGCTCGACTGCACGAAAACCATCCATGCAAGGAGGCTGCATGCAGTTCAGGACGGGTACCGACGATGATGTGGGCACGCTGTGGGCCCTGCGAACGCGCTGCGTACGTGAGCTGTGCAGCAGCCATTATCCGCCGGAGGTGATTGCACCCTGGTCGGCATCGCCGCCGCCGGTGCAGTATTCGCGGCTGCTGGGGCAGGGCGGTTGCGTCGTGGCCGAAGATGACCGGGGCAATGTGCTGGGGTTCGGTGTGTTCGATACCGAGGGCAACGAGATCGACGCGCTGTTCGTCGATCCGGATCGGGGCGGGCAGGGTATCGGCCAGGCGCTGATGCAGCGGTTGCTGGCCCTGGCCGACCCGACGCGGGAGGTTGTGCTGTCGGCCTCGCTCAACGCCGTGCCGTTCTACCAGCGGCAGGGCTTCGTCGCCGAGCGCGAGGAACTGTATCCGCATCCCAGTGGCGTGGCATTGGCGTCGGTGAAGATGCGCCGGCCGAGGTGAAATTTCCGGCGCTATCGCGCGTTGATCAACGCGTGGCCAACCACGCGGTCACGCCCTCTGCCGCACGCAGTCCGCTGGCATAGCACGCCGTCAACAGGTAGCCGCCGGTCGGTGCTTCCCAGTCCAGCATCTCTCCGGCGCAGAACACGCCGGGCAAGGCACGCAGCATCAGGCCCTCGTCCAGCGCGTCCAGGCGCACGCCGCCGGCCGTGCTGATCACCTCGGCCATCGGCCGCGGGCGCAGCAGGCGCAGTGGCAGGCGCTTCAACGTGGCGATCACCGCGGCTAGATCGTTGCCAGCATCCTTGCCCAGTGTTTCGAACACCAGTGCGGTCTTCACTGCGTCCAGTCCAGCCTGGCGACGCAGGTGCTCGCCGAAGCTTCGCCCCTTGCGCGGCTGCGAAAGGTCGGCCAGCAGCCGTGCCTCGTCGCGGCCC
>NZ_JBFRFE010000431.1:0-3730 GCF_052114665.1 Stenotrophomonas sp. 2YAF22
CCAGGAAGGTTCCCGCCTCAATGGCCGCGCGGATGTCGGCCAACCTCTTCTATTACGAAAAACTGATGGCCGACATCCGCGCGGCCATTGAGGCGGGAACCTTCCTGGCCTTCCGCGAGTCCTTCTACGCAGCACGCGGGGCGGTAGCGCCGCCCCTGTAAACCCGCAGCACCCCCTGCCAAACGGCCCAAGGACGAATGCCCGGGGCCGTGGCATACTTCAAGGCTGACCCAGATCCGCGGTCGACACCTCGTGCCCGTGAAACGGCCGAAGCGCCGCCCAACCAAAGGACCAACGATGAACCTGCTTGCCTTCCTGATTCCCGCCGCCCACGCCCAGGCCGCTGGCGGCCAACCGCAGGGCATGGGCCTGACCACGCTGCTGTTCCCGATCATCCTGATCGCCATCATGTACTTCCTGATGATCCGCCCGCAGATGAAGCGGCAGAAGGAGCACAAGTCCATGCTGGAGAAGATCAAGCGCGGCGACGAAGTGCTGACCAACGGCGGCATCGCCGGCAAGGTCACCGATATCGGCGACAACTTCGTGACCGTCGAAGTGGCCGAGAACGTGCGCATCCGCGTGCAGAAGGGCGCTGTCGGCAGCGTGCTGCCGACCGGCACCCTGGATTCGGCCAAGTAAGCCACTCCCTTTCTGAAGCACAACCGCGGCGCCGGGGATGGCGCCGCGCGGGACCCAAGCAATGCTCGAATTTCCACGCTGGAAGTACGTCGTCATCGTGATCGTACTGGCGCTCAGCGCGCTGTACGCACTGCCCAATATCTACCAGAAGGACCCGGCCATCCAGATCACCGCCAACCGTGGCGGCCAGGTCGACGATGCGCTGCGCGACCGTGTGCTGGCCGACCTGAAGAAGGCCGGTGTCACCACGCTCGGCGCAGAGAAGGAAGGAGACAGYCTGATCGTCCGCCTGTCGGACCTGAAGTCGCAGTCTGCCGCCAGCGATGCGCTGCGTGACAGCGTGGGCGAGAACTACACGGTGGCCCTGAACCTGGCCTCGACCGTGCCGGACTGGCTGGCCAAGATCGGCGGTCGCCCGATGGTGCTGGGCCTGGACCTGCAGGGCGGCGTGCACTTCGTGCTGCAGGTCGACCAGAAAGCCGCGCTGGACAAGCGCCTGGATGCCTACACCGAAGACGTGCGCAGCACCCTGCGTGATGCGCGCATCGCCTACCAGTCGGTCGAGCGTCGTGCCGACAACACCATCGTCGCCAACCTGAGCCCGTCGGCTGGCGAAGATGCCGGTACCCGTGCCCGCGCCGCGCTGGCCAAGGCGCAGCCGACCCTCGGCTACGACGTCAGCGGCAACCGCATCACGGTGTCCATTCCGGAAGCCGAGATTGCGCAGATCGCCAACGGCGCCATCGAGCAGAACATCAACACCCTGCGCAACCGCGTGAACCAGCTCGGCGTGTCCGAGCCGATCATCCAGCGCCAGGGTGCTGATCGCGTGGTCGTGCAGCTGCCGGGCGTGCAGGACACGGCCGAAGCCAAGCGCATGATCGGCGCCACCGCCACCCTGGAATACCGGGCCGTGGTGGAAGGCAACGCGCAGGACGCCATCGCGTCTGGTCGCATTCCGCCGGAAGCGAAGGTCTACCAGCGCCGTGACAACGGCGGTCCGGTGCTGCTGAACAAGCGCGTGATCGTTACCGGTGACCAGATGGTGGCAGCGCAGGCGGTGACCGACTCCACCAGCGGTACCCCGGCAGTCAGCGTGACGCTGAACAACGTCGGTGGCCAGCGCATGTTCGACTTCACCAGCGCCAACGTTAACAAGCCGATGGCAGTGGTCTACACCGAGCGCGTGCCGACCGTGACCGTCGTCGACGGCCAGGAAGTGCGTGGCTTCAAGGTCAACGAGGAAGTGATCTCGGTGGCCAACATCAACGGCGTATTCGGCAAGAACTTCCAGACCACCGGTCTGCAGAAGAAGGAAGCCGAGGACCTGGCCAAGCTGCTGAAGTCGGGCTCGCTGGCTGCACCGATGGACTTCGTTGAAGAGCGCGTGGTCGGCCCGAGCCTGGGTGCGGAGAACGTCAAGAACGGCATCACCGCGGTGGTCTACGCGTTCATGTTCACCCTGGTGTTCTTCACCATCTACTACCGCATGTTCGGTCTGATCACCTCGATCGCGATGCTGTTCAACCTGCTGATCGTGGTGGCGGTGATGTCGCTGTTCGGCGCGACCATGACCCTGCCGGGCTTTGCCGGCCTGGCGTTGTCGGTCGGTCTGTCGGTCGACGCCAACGTGCTGATCAACGAGCGTATCCGTGAAGAGCTGCGTGCCGGCGTGCCGGGCAAGACCGCGATCGTGACCGGTTACGAGCGCGCTTCGGGCACCATCCTCGACGCCAACCTGACCGGCCTGATCGTCGGTGTGGCGCTGTTCGCATTCGGTACCGGTCCGCTGAAGGGCTTCGCGCTGACCATGATCATCGGTATTTTCGCTTCCATGTTCACCGCGATCACCGTATCGCGTGCACTGGCGACGCTGATCTACGGCCGTCGCAAGAAGCTCCAGAACGTGGCCATCTGACGGGACGACACGCACATGAAACTGTTTCCGCTGCACATCCTCCCGAACGATACCAAGATCGACTTCATGCGCTGGCGCCATGTCGCGATGGTCGTCACGATCATCGTGTTCCTGGCCTCGATCGGCATCATCGGCTTCAAGGGCTTCAACTACGCTCTGGACTTCACCGGCGGCACCCTGATCGAAGCCCGCTTCGAACACGCGGTGGATGTCGAGGACGTCCGCAGCAAGCTTGAGCAGAACGGCTTCGACGGCGCTCAGGTACAGAGCGTCGGTGGCAACACCGACCTGCTGATCCGCCTGGCCCCGCACGGTGAGCACGCTCCGGGTACCGGCGGCGCTTCGGCCGAGGACAAGGCGACTGCCGCGGCCGTGGTCAAGGCGGTCTCTTCGGCTGACAACCAGGCCACCGTGCTGCGCAACGAGTTCGTTGGCCCGCAGATCGGCAAGGACCTGGCGATGAATGGCCTGTACGCCACCATCTTCATGCTGGCCGGCTTCCTGATCTACATCGCGGTGCGTTTCGAATGGAAGTTCGCGGTCACCGCGAGCATCGTGGCGATGTTCGACCTGATCGTGACGGTGGCCTACGTGTCGCTGCTGGGCCGTGAGTTCGACCTGACCGTGCTGGCCGGCCTGCTGTCGGTGATGGGCTTTGCGATCAACGACATCATCGTGGTGTTCGACCGCGTCCGCGAGAACTTCCGCAGCCTGCGCGTGGAGCCGATGGAAGTGCTGAACCGTTCGATCAACCAGACGCTGTCGCGTACGGTGATCACCGCGGTGATGTTCTTCCTGTCCGCACTCGCCCTGTACCTGTACGGCGGCAGCTCGATGGAAGGCCTGGCCGAGACGCACATGATCGGTGCGGTGATCGTGGTGCTGTCCTCGATCCTGGTGGCAGTGCCGATGCTGACCGTGGGTGCCCTGCGCGTGACCAAGCAGGACCTGCTGCCCAAGGCCAAGGACGTCGAGGCCCTGGCGCGCCGTCCGTAAGCATCTGCTGCACGCAGTACACAGAGAACCCCGCGCAAGCGGGGTTTTTTGTTGGCAGGGCTGCGCCCTGCACCTGCCGAAGCAACAGCAACAGCCAAATCCAAAGCGAAGCGGCATTCCGTGGGATGGCGGGGCACTGTGAGTTTGCGGGGACGCCGTAAACCCATCCATGGG
>NZ_JBFRFE010000432.1:0-3729 GCF_052114665.1 Stenotrophomonas sp. 2YAF22
CCACTAGGCTACTGAGCAGACGCGCTGGCTCGACCCGTGCTGCATCAGGACGGCTGCAGCGCAGAGTGCCGTGATCTTCTGACAGTCAAATATGTGATGGCCTGCCGAATCCGCATCTTGCGTGCGGGTCCATTCTGCGGGATAACAGCCCCATGCGGCTCTGCCGCATTCCGGAACAGGGACGATCCGAAGCAGGGCGCGACAGGGCGGTGATCCGCCTGTGCGCCTTCGTCCCTCCCGGCGCGGTATTCGCCCAGGAAGGAGAACACGGATGTTCGGACGGACAATGAAGCTGGCACGTGTGGCGCTGACGATGGTCGCGCTTGGCTGCGCGGCCCCTCTTGCCGCGCAGGCGCAGGAAAGCAAAAAAACCTGGCGCATCTCCCAGCCAAGCGGGAATTCGACCCAGTACAAGACTCAGCAGGAGGCGGTGCAGGCGATCAAGAGTCTGCCCGCGCCGAGTCCGTTCCCGCCGGAGTTCCAGTTCGGTTGGCAGTCCGTCAATTCGATCAAGTCAAAGGTCGTGGACCTGGAGGGCAATACCTCAATCACGTACTGGATGGGCAAGTCCCAGCCCTCCGACCCTGATTGGTCGTATCTCAGTACCGCGCAGTTCCCGACCGAAGAGGCGATGGTCGCTTCCTATCTCGCCGATATCAAGGCGTTCAATCCTGTATGCCCGGGTGCAGCCGTTACGCCTACAAGCGAGTGGTATGCACTCAGCCCGGATATGGAAGGAACCATCGAGACACGCGATTTTGAAGTGATATACATGACCGGCGACAACACAGCCGAGTCGCCGTGCACGCCCTATCCAAGCGATGCCCATATGACGCGGACCCGGCGTCTGAACTGCCCGGTCCCCTTTACCCAGTGGTCCAACAAGCACGAAGCCTGCGTCAGCGAAGAGTTCGTAGCAACCATCACCTCCAAGACGACGCAGTGCGACAGGGATGGCGGGAACGGCAACTGCCCGACCTCGGGTAACAGCGCCATGAGTGGCATGAGCCCGAATCCCTCCAGCACCCCGGCATCGCAGGAGCCTCCGTGCACTGGCACGGTCGGCAACCCCTGCGACGTAAAGACCGGCGAGAAGTACGAGATCGCGCAGGACTTCGATCTGGGCTGGATCGCACTGACGCGCTACTACCATTCGGGAATATCCACCTCGTCTGGTGGGTTCGGCCACGGTTGGACACACTCGCTTGGCGCCCAGCTCGCACTGGATGGGTCGGGCGGTGCTGGCATCGTTGAAGCCACTGGTTTCCAGCGCGCCTTCAAGAAGATCGGCCAGGTGTACGAGGCTGCTGACAGCAGTGGCGATCGCTTGGTCCAGAATGGAAACTGGACGCTGTATGCAGCGGATGCCATTTCGACGTTCGACGACGCGGGTCGGCTCGTCGCGAAGCGCTTCGTGGACGGTACCTCGCTCACGTTCGTCTATGACGATAGCCAGCGCCTTGCTGCCGTCGCGCACAGCAGCGGCCGTACGCTTGAATTCGTCTACCAGTCCAACGACTACGAAGCCCTGATCAGCTCCGTTCTGGTCGCGGGCGTGCCGCAGGCGAGCTATACCTATACTGCGCATGGGCAGGTCGCTACCGTCACCTACGCGGGCGGCGGGGTGCGCACCTATCACTACGAGAATCTGGATTTCCCCCAGCATCTGACCGGCATTACCGCCGAGGATGGGCGCCGCTACAGCACCTTCACCTATGACACCATCGGCCGGGTCATTTCGAGCCAGCACGCGGGTGGCGCTGATGGCGTAACCCTTGCCTACAGCCCCAATGGCGGTGCGGTGGTCACTGCGCCGCCAGGTTGTCCGGGTCCGGGTTGAGCCATGCGTCCAGATGCTCGGTGCGGATCGGCAGTACTCCCCGGTCATGGCCGGCAGCGGCGACATCGATTGACGGTCCATCGGTGATGGTGGCGAACGACAGCAGGCGTCCTTCCGGACCGTCCCATTCCGCCCACAGGCAGGCCAGCAACAAGTCGCGCGGCGGATCAGGGCGGAACTCCAGCACCACGTCCTGTTCCTTCTCGTCGTTGTGCAAGGTGCGGCCGGCAATGGCGTGGCGAGGCACGTGTTCGTAGAAGGCCTGAACCACCACCACGCCATGGCGCAGCCCGAAGGCCCCGCGCCAATAGCCTTCCAGGCTGTCCCGCCGCGCATTGTAGGTGCCCGGGTAGAGCACATCGTTGCGCGCGGGCTTGTCCGGCAGCCGGCATTGATAGCGCATCGGCTTGATCACGCGCCGGCCCTTTTCGCTGACCATCACCGGCGCGTAGGTGCCGGGAAAAATACGGTTGTCGCGTGGCAGCAGCTGTTCCCGATGCAGGTCGTCCAGCCGTGCCTGCGCGCGGTCGATGCGGTTACCGGCAACGCGCAGGTCATTGCGCGCCTTCTGCGTGGGTCGGGTGGCCAGGGTCGCATTGGCGATGTCGCGACGCTCAAGCTGCCGCTCCAGCTCGGCCTGCAGCTGCTGCCGCTCCTGTGCATGCCATTGCTGGATCTTCGCCACGATGTCGCGGCCCAGTTCGGTGCGCGCACCGGCAAATCCGTCGTCCATCGCTTTCGGCGTTTTCGGTCGTTTCTTGCCGGGATCATGCGCATAGAGTTCGGCGAACTCCTCCAGGGAGAGGACGGCGCCGAACTCGCGCACGAGCTTGGCGTAGTCGGCGCGGATCAGGGCGGAATAGCACATGGGACTCTGCTGGAAGATGGGTCGCAGCGGCTGCGACGAGGATGCGGCAGGATAGCCCGACCTTCCAGGAGACGTTGCATGAATGATCCAGAGACGATCCAGTTCCGCGAAGCGGTGCCGACGGTCGAAGACTACTGCCAGCTGCGCGCATTGGCTGGTCTCAGCGCAAAGACCCACGAGGCGGCGACGCGGGCATTGCCCAACACCGTTTTCGGCGTCTGTGCCTACCAGGGCAGCGAGCTGGTAGCGATGGGCCGGATCATCGGCGATGGCGGTTGCCATCTGCAGGTCTGCGATATCGCCGTGCTGCCGCGTCTGCAGGGGCAGGGTCTGGGCAAGGCGGTGATGCAGCGTCTGAGCGACTGGATGCAGGGCAACCTGCCGCCGTCGGCGTACGTGAGTCTGTTGGCCGATGGCGAAGCGCATSGGCTGTATGCGCAGTTTGGCTTTGCGCCGACCGCGCCAGCCTCGATCGGCATGTATCGCCGGTTCTGAGGTGCGGTCACCGCGGAATCGCAGGCAAAGAAAAACCCCGGCCGAAGCCGGGGTTTCAAAGATTGGCGTCCCCACGGGGATTCGAACCCCGGTCGCCACCGTGAAAGGGTGATGTCCTAGGCCTCTAGACGATGGGGACGCACGAAAAACTTCAAGTTGTAGAACTYTCGACGGCCTAATGYCGAAAGTGGTGGAGCCAAGCGGGATCGAACCGCTGACCTCCTGCATGCCATGCAGGCGCTCTCCCAGCTGAGCTATGGCCCCGTGTTACCGAGCCGCCTATCATACCTGCCTGTTCACATTTGTGGAAGCTTTTTTTGAAGCTTTTTCGTCGAATCGTTCATTGCCACAAGGGCAGGGAGCGTTCCGACGCCACAACCTGAATGCCGGTGGGCGGTGAACAAAAAAGACCCGGTTATCGGCCGGGTCCTCGTTGTTCATGATGAGTGGCGTCCCCACGGGGATTCGAACCCCGGTCGCCACCGTGAAAGGGTGATGTCCTAGGCCTCTAGACGATGGGGACGCA
>NZ_JBFRFE010000433.1:0-3708 GCF_052114665.1 Stenotrophomonas sp. 2YAF22
CCAGTTCCTTCACCGTGCGCTGCACCGCGGCTTCCACCGCCGCCTCGTCGGTGACATCCAACGCGACACCGATGGCCTCGGCCCCCTGGTTGCGCAGCGTGGCCACCGTGGCATCCACCGCATCCTGCTTCAGGTCCCACACTGAAATGCGCGCACCCGATGCAGCGAGCGTTTCCGCTACCGCCAGGCCGATACCGGATACACCGCCGGTGACGATCGCGGTTTTTCCGTTGAGTCGATAATCAATCATCTGTGGTCTCCATCTGTTGGGAAATCGATGCGGACAGAACCGTCCGACCTCACCGACACTACGCCCTTCTTCGTGACGAAAGCGCTGCATGCGTGATACTTGCGCGCATGCCCGCCACCTGAGCTTCCATGCGTACAGCCTGCGTTCCACTTTCTGCCGATGCCGAACGGCGGCTGGATACCGATTCCTGCCTGCCTGGCGATCTGTACGAAGTGATGCTCAGCGATGCCACGGTCGATCTGCTGTTCGACAGCGGCTTCCTCACTACCCTCAATACGCGGTTCGGCCTGCTCTTTGACCACTAGGAAGACGAATCGATCACCCGTCCCGAGCAGTTACAGTACGCACGCGCATTGCTGCGCGATCTTCAACTTGGCCGTAAATGCCAATCGATTGACCCGTTGGATATCGCATTCGGGCTGGCATTGGAGAAAATGACAGGAATCTATTTCCAACTCTGAAAGCGCAGGACCGATCCGCGCTGCAGGTGCACGATGGAACGTGCGGGCACATCGTCGCCGGCACCCATCATCAATGGTTGAGCGCCGAGCGATGTCCCGATATTTCACGTTTGCCGATTACCGCCGTTTTGGCCAGCGACACGGCTATGACTACCGTGCCGATCCAAGCCACCTGCGCGAAGAACAGTGGGCCGGTCACGGCGACCTGCACGAACAGACCCTGCGCGGCGGCATGAGCCTGCTCGCATCGGATGTGCACAACCGCATCGCCTACACCGCCACAGCGCACGAACGGCCCGGCCTGGTCATCCGCGTGATGCTGCAGGGCCAGGTCGACGTGCAGGTTCCCAACCGCAGTGACTTCAGCCTGCGCGCAGGCACCGCAGTGACCACCAGCCACCGCGACCATGTGGCAATGGTCGGCGTCCATCCGGGCAATATGCGCCTGCGTGGCATCAGCCTGATGGTGCCAGCCGATCTGGACCCGGACCTGCTGCGGCAACCGCAATTGCAGCGGGCATTGGGTTCACACATGGAATGCAGGCACTGGGCGATTCCGCACGCGATGCTGCCGCCTCTCGCGCAGCTGTTCGACAGCCCCTGGCAGGATGGCCTGGATGCGCTGTGGCGCGAGGGCATTGCCCTGCAGTTGCTGTCCACCGGCCTGCAGGCCGATGATCTGCACGCCGAAGGCGCGCGTGCGCTGCGCAGTGGCCAGCGGGCGCGGCTGGAACGCGTACGGACGTTCCTGCACGACGACCCTGGCCATGCGCACAGCCTGCTGGAACTTGCCCAACTGGCCTGCATGAGCCCCAGCGCACTGCGCCGGCACTTCGTCCAGGAGTATGGTTGCTCGGTGTTCGACTACCTGCACGAACAACGCATGCGACATGCCGAGCAGGGCCTTCGCGAATCCGGCTGGAGCGTGGAGCAGGCGGCTGCGGAAACTGGCTATCGGCATCCCAGCAACTTCGCCGCCGCCTTCCGCAAGCGCTTCGGGCTGGTGCCCAGCCGCTGGCGCACCGGCCCTTCGAAGGTCGGCTGAAGCCATCTGCTCTGGTAGGTGTCGACCTTGGTCGACACGCTTTCGCACCACTATGTTGCCGGCCAGCGGCCGGCACTACCCCGTCGGTCCTGCAGACGATCTATTCCGGTAGGTGTCGACCTTGGTCGACACGCTTTCGCATCATCGCGGATGCCGGCYAGCGGCCGGCACTACCACACCCGCCGGGCATGGCCCGGCGCAACCGACATCGCGTGATCCCAGGTAACGCCGGGCATAGCCCGGCGTCATCCCCTCCGCCTCAATACACCGGCAGTTCGATGAAGCTGGCCTGCGCGGCGCTGTGCCATACCCGCTGCGTCGCCTTCTGGTAATCACCCGGCTTGGCCAGGTAGATGTTCGGCACATAACTCTGCGGATTGCGGTCGTACAGCGGGAACAGGCTGGACTGCACCTGCACCATCACCCGATGGCCCTTCTGGAAGGTGTGGTTGGCATTGGGCAGGTCGAAGCGATACGGCAGCACCTGGTTGGCCGCCAGCGCCTTGGGATCGCTGAAGCTCTCGCGGTAACGGCCACGGAAGATCGCCAGTGACACCGGCAGCTCATAGCCGCCCATTTCCGGCGTCGATGCCTCCTGGTCGGGATACACATCGATCAGCTTCACCACCCAGTCGCTGTCGGTGCCACTGGTGGACGCCTGCAGGTTCACCACCGGCGTACCTCCGATACGCAGCGGTGCGGTCAACGGCTCGGTGATGAAGGTCAGCACGTCGGGGCGGCCATCGACGAAGCGCTGATCCTTGACCAGCCAGGTGGTCCACATGTCGCGGTCGCCAAAGCGCACCGGACGCGGTACGAACGGCACCGGCTTGGACGGATCAGACACGTATTCCTCGAAGTCGCCCTCGCCTGCCGCCGGCGCCTGGAACGCCAGCTTGCCTCCGGCACGCAGGTACAGCGGCTTGCTGTTTGCCGCGCACGCCTTCTCGCAGCTGCGCGGCCAGCCCTGCAGGCGGTCCCAGTGGTTTTCACCGGTGTTGTAGATCAGCACCGGTGGCGTATCGGCCTTCGGCGCGCCATCCACCAGGTACTGGTCGAAGAACGGCTTGAGCACGTCGCGGCGGAACTGCAGCGCGGTATCGCCATCGAATTTCAGCGCCCCAAGCTGGCTGCCGTCATAGTTCACCTGGCTGTGCCGCCACGGGCCCATCACCAGGTAGTTGTGGGTGTTGCCGGTGTCGCGCCCTTCCATCGCCTGGTAGGCGTGGTTGGCACCCCACATGTCTTCCTGGTCCCACAGGCCCTGCAGCCACATGGTCGGCACCTTCAGCGGCGTCTTCGCCATCACCGCATCCAGCGCCTGGCCCTGCCAGAACGCATCGTATGCGGGGTGCTGTACCAGCTTTTTCCACCAGGTCAGCTGGTCCACACCGGTGAAGCGGGCGTAGTCGCCGGCCGAGCCGATGCGCAGGAAAGTGCTGTAATCGTCGTAGCCCAGCGACGGCAGCGGCGTGCCCTTGCCACGCTTCTCGGTCTGCATCGCAAAGTAGTTGAAATTGACCTGGCGGAAGGCGCCGTAGTTGAGCCAGTCGTCACCCATCCAGCCATCGACCATCGGGCTCTGCGGCGCGGCCACCTTCAGTGCCGGGTGCGGATCGGTCAGCGCCATCACCACGGTGAAGCCTTCGTACGATGAGCCGAGCATGCCGACCTTGCCGTTGGTCTCCGGCACATGCTTGACCAGCCAATCGATGGTGTCCCACGCATCGGTGGAATGATCGACCTTGGTACCGTTCAGTGGCCCACGCAGCGGCCGGGTCATCACGTAATCGCCTTCGGAACCGTACTTGCCACGGATGTCCTGGAACACGCGTATGTAGCCGCCATCGACGAACACTTCATCGCCCTGCGGCAGCAGATCGCGCATGCGCGGCGAATCGCTGCGGCTGGCGCGGCCGGCGGCGTCGTACGGTGTACGGGTCAGCAGGATC
>NZ_JBFRFE010000434.1:0-3707 GCF_052114665.1 Stenotrophomonas sp. 2YAF22
GGACCCCGGAAATGCGCGATCCGATAAAGCTGGACGACCGCTCGATCCAGGCCATCACCCAGATTCCGGAAACGCTGCGCCACGTCTACCGCACTGCATGGGAACTGCCGATGCGTTCGCTGATCGACATGGCCGCCGACCGTGGCGCCTTCATCGACCAGTCCGCCTCGCTCAACCTGTTCATGGAAAGCCCGAGCATCGGCGCGATGTCCTCCATGTACATGTACGCCTGGAAGCAGGGCATCAAGACCACCTACTACCTACGTTCGCGTCCGGCCACCAAGATCGCCAAGACCACCGTCAGCCACACGGCCAGCGTTGCGCCGGAAAAGGTGTTCAGCCCGGAGGAGGCCATCGCCTGCTCGCTGGAGAACCCGGAAGCCTGCGAAGCCTGCCAGTAACACCGCGCGGTGGATTAACGCGCGGTGGGTGCCGACCGTTGGTCGGCACTGCTGCTCGACTACGGAAATAACAAGGTAGCGCCGGGCCATGCCCGGCGTTTTGACCCGAGAAGACAAGGAAACACCCATGGCCGACAAGCCCAAGCAGATGCTGCTCGATCCCGGTTTTGAACTGACCCTGCGCCCGATGCGCTACCCGCAGTTCTATGACATGTACCGGAATGCGATCAAGAACACCTGGACGGTGGAAGAGATCAACTTCCAGATCGACATCAGCGACCTGCACAGCAAGATGTCGCCGGGCGAGCGCCACCTGATCCACCGCCTGGTCGCCTTCTTCGCCACCGGCGATTCGATCGTGTCCAACAACCTGGTGCTGAACCTGTACCAGCACTTGAACGCGCCCGAAGCGCGCATGTACCTGTCGCGCCAGCTGTATGAAGAAGCGCTGCACGTGCAGTTCTACCTGACCCTGCTGGACAACTACCTGCCGGATCCGGACGAGCGCGTCAAAGCCTTCGCCGCGGTGGAGAACATCGACTCGATCAAGAAGAAGGCCGATTTCTGCTTCAAGTGGATCGATTCGATCCAGGACCTGAAGCGCATCGAGACCCGCGAAGAGCGCCGCCAGTTCCTGCTCAACCAGATCTGCTTCGCGGCGTGCATCGAAGGCCTGTTCTTCTTCGCCGCCTTCGCCTACGTGTACTACTTCCGTTCGCGCGGCCTGCTCAACGGCCTGGCTTCGGGCACCAACTGGGTGTTCCGCGACGAAAGCGCGCACATGGAGTTCGCCTTCGAGTGCGTGGACGTGATCCGCGAGGAAGAGCCGGACCTGTTTGACGACAAGATGAAGCAGGATGTCTACGACATGCTGGCCGAGGCCATCGAGTGTGAAGTGCAGTTCGCCGAGGACGTGCTGTCCGGTGGCGTGGCAGGCATCTCCACCCGTGACATGCGCCAGTACCTGCAGCACTGCGCCGACAACCATTTCCATCGCCTGGGCATGGAGCGCAAGTACAACGTGCGCAACCCGCTGAGCTTCATGGAGCTGCAGGACGTGCAGGAACTGACCAACTTCTTCGAACGCCGCGCCTCGGCCTACCAGGTGGGCGTGAAGGGCGAAGTCGCCTTCGACATGAACTTCTGATCGATCCGATCAGGTCTGTCGCGAAAACCCCGGCAAACGCCGGGGTTTTTCGTTTTTACGGTAGCGCCGGGCCAAGCCCGGCGAGCGCGCAGCGCGGAAGTTTTTTTCATGGACGCATGCCCATGCCCATGCCCGAGCCGTTGCCACCGGGCGCGTGGACTATGGATTCACATGCCACTATCGCCAGCTTTGAAGACTGTGGATCGATTTACCGAGCCGACTTGCCACATCGGCGACTGAGTGCCCACGGCCAATGACCTGCTTGACTCCGACGTCGTGCTAGATTCGCCAAAGTGGGACTCCCGCGAGAGGTACTTTCATGGATGCATGGGTCGAGAAATGCGCTTCTTCATCAAAAGGTGGACTTCGGCGCCGCCCCTGGGTAGCAGGGTATCGCTGCCTCACAATCACTATTGCAGCGTTGGTACTGTCAGCGTGCTCGAGCGGCGCGCCAGCCCTGTCGCATCATTTGAATCAAAGACAGTCCGTCAAATCAGGGAGTGAAACTGGTATGGAGCGATTCAAGAGCGACATCGAGCGTTTGACCAGCGTGCGTTTTGATGATGTCGATGCATTGAATGAACAGCTTCACACGCACCTGGGAGAGCCGACTCGACAGGGCTTGAGGGACGAGCGGATCGCAGAACGCGGAATGTTGGGTGACCTTGAGGTCCGGAACATCACGCTGAGAAGTCCTGCCGACGATCCTGCGCATGCGAACCTGATCTTTGAGGTCGTGCCACCGAGCATTGTGCTCAAGGAAATCATCTGGGAGGACTCCACCCTGTATCCACCTCACCCCGATGCGCCTGATTCCCGCCCTTACTGGTCCGTGCAGGTGAACAGTGCCACGGTCGTGCTCGGGCTCGCCTCTGACAACGTGACGCTGACCTACGTATCGATCAGGCAGCGCTGACCCCCTGTCATTGCGGAGGAGCCGCACCATGGAGCGTACTGAAGAAGTTGGACTGCCACAGCAGCAGGAGGGGGGGCGCCCAGGAGCCGCACGTCGTCCTACATCGCCATTGGCCGACCCCTCGTTTACGCCGATTCTGGCGAAATCCACAACACTTCAAGCGGGTCTCGCCCAAGCAGGACGCGACGGTCTGGATGTTGTCTGGGGGCAAGCCGGTGGCGGCACCTATCTTGTTCCCGGTGTGAAGATCGTTATTGACGAGAACGCGATCGGGCAAGGCCCCAGAATTGCACGTTCTCTTTCTCACGAAGTTGGGCACCATCTCTTCACCGAAGGCCCAGATCGGACTTCCAAGCAATCTTATGTAAACAGCATGTTGCGAGGAGAAGCAGCCGCGACTCTCAGCAATGTCCAGGTCCAGCGCGAAATTGTCGCGGCTGGTGGACCGGATATTGGCGTGTCAGGCACGGGTAATCGACCACAGCAGTATGGGGCTATTGCAGTTGAACTCCAGGCCGGGCGGATCAATCGTAGCCAAGCGCTTGGACAGATCGCTGAGGTATTCAAGACGGAGGTTCCGTCAGTTGGCCGTCATGCGAATTACGAGCTTTACTACGGCGCCTACTATGATCAACACATAGCACCCCCGCAGCGGCGGCAGCGCAGGCCGGAGCCAGAACTTGACGCCGAAAGCACTGCGGTTGCGGAGAGAGTTGGCACTTCCATCGACGACTCGCCGTCGCTGCATCGAGTTTCTTCTTCAACAGCTGAACTCGGTGATGCAGACCGTTCTCTCTATATGCAGATTAGGGCTGGTGTGGAACGCCTGGACGCCGAGCATGGGAAGCCGTGGGACGAGTCGAGCCAGCGGATGACCGCAAGCCTGTTGGTACTGGCGAAGGAGCAGGGGCTTTCGCGGGTTGATCATGTTGTGCTCAACAACCCGACAGAAAGCCTGGCTCGTGGGGAGAGGGTCTTTATAGTGGAGGGGGCAATGGATGATCCTGCCCATCGCCGAGGACACATGAATACGATGGATGCGCTTCGTGCGCCTGAAGCGGAGTCGCTGCGGCGTGCTGATGCGTTGAGTCAATCGCAAGCAGCGAGCCTTGAACAACAGCCGGCACAGCATGTTCATATGCAGGACGGTCCATCGTTCTTGAGATAGGAGTATCGCTGCGGCATCGGAGGCGTCCATGTCCCGGCRCACAGTGCAGACTTCATGGAGAAGCCTGTCATGTCC
>NZ_JBFRFE010000435.1:0-3699 GCF_052114665.1 Stenotrophomonas sp. 2YAF22
GGCTGCCGCGATGTCCTGCTGTCCGTAGCTGAGCACGCGCAGGCGTGACAGCAGCAACCGCGTCTGTGCGATGTCCTGCTGGCCGTTGTAGCTGGTAGCGGCGCTGCGCAGGTTGAGGAAGACGTCAACGAAATCACCGGGCAGGATGCGGTTGCCTGCCGCGACCAGCTCATCGACCGGCACCGCCAATGCCCGTTCACCCGGCCGCAGCTGCAGCGAGAAGCCCTGTGCGAGCAGGCTGGCACCAATCGCGCTGCCTTCGCTGATGTCCTGCACCGGCACCTTGCCGACCACCGCTGCCAGGTCGGCAACGGCCCCCGGCACTTCTGCGGTGCGTTGCGTCAGCCGCACGCCATTGGCGCTGATCGGCTCGCCGGCGGGTAGCCGCGCGGTGGCTTCAACGACACTGAAGGTCTGCGCATCGGCCTTCACGATCGTGCTCGGGTTGTCCGCCGAGGCCGCAGGCTTCCGCCCGATCACAAAGGCGACCACGGCCAGCAGCACGGCGAGCGCGATCAGCGCGATGGCGGCGATGCGGGTCAACTTGAGCATGAAAATCGTCTCCTGTACCGATCGTCAGTTGCTGCCGAGGTCCAGCTGGGCGACCGCGACGCTGCGGATGGGGGCCTGCATCACCCAGCCATAGAGCGTGGCGGTGCCGGGCAGGAAGGGATGGGACGCATAGTCGTAGCTCACCGTCACGGTCATGCATTGCACCGTCGCCAGGCCGGCGCAGGGCGCCTGCGGCGAGACCACGATGGCGCCGGTGCCGCCGCCGCTGCAGTCCGGGTTCTGCCCGGAAAACTGCAACAGCCACTGCATGGAGCGGCGGGCCGCCAGGCAGGCGGCGGTGCGCCGCTCGCCGGCGTTGCCAAAGCGCAGCGAAGCACGCGCGCCCTCGGCCGAGGCCGTCGCCAGCGTCTGCTGCGCGGCCATGATCAGCACGCCGGAAAAGGTGAGCAGCAGCAGCGGCACCAGGCCGAGCAGCAGCATCAACGCGAATTCGATGCTGGCCACGCCGCGTTGGCGTTGGCGCGCGAACGCTTTCATTCGACGCCTCCATAGGTGGTTGCCAACACCCAGCCAATCGCCGCGAAGGCCAGGTAGGCTGCGTAGGGAATGCCCTGTCGCCCCTCGCGCGCGGCATGCAGTTCGCGCAGGGCAGGGTGGCCATTCAAGTGCGTGCTGGCGCGGTTTACCTGCATCTGCAGGCGCAGCGGCAGGTGGCCGGCCAACTGCCGACCGGCCAGCAACAGCACGGCGTGGGCGCCTGCGGCCAGGCTGGCCAGCACCCACACCGGCAGCAATGCCTTCCAGCCCAGCAGCAGGCCGAGCACGGCGAAGAACTTCACATCGCCGGCGCCCATCCAGCGCACCGCATAGAACGGCAGCAATGCCAGCAGGCCAACGACTGCGCCCAGCAGGTGTGGCGCCCAGGCCGTGCGCGTTGCATTGAACTGGCCGGCGATGATCAGGGGCACGGCGATCGTGCACGCGGCCAGCAGCCAGGTGTTGGGCACGCGGCGGGCGTACAGATCGCTGATCGCAATCCGCAGGCACACTCCCATGGCCAGCAATCCCAGCAGTGTCATCGCACACCCTCGTTGTCCGTCACTGGACAGTTGCAGAACCCTTCATCGGCCACCGCGGCCGCCATCGAAGCGACCGCAGGTGCTGCACCCTGCGCGCTGGCTAGGTGGTGGTGGCGTCGGTGGCAATGGCCTGCAGGCGGGTGAACAACGTGGTGAAGAACGCGGTGATCTGGGTTCTGCCCACCACGATCAGGATGCCGGCGATCACGGCGGCCAGCAGCCCGTATTCGAGCGCGGTCACGCCATCTTCTTCTTTCAGGAACTTGCGGATCGATGCGTTCATGACGGTTGTCTCCCTCTACCTGTCAGTTGCTGCAGGACACCTGCATGGGCGGTGGCCCGGCTCCGCCGGGACCGTCCGTAGGCCCCCGCCATCCTGGCGGAGGAGGCACGGCGGGCAATCCCGCTGTGCTCAAGCAGGGTGATCATTCCCGGGCAGGGCAGCGGCCGCGCAACCACGACCACCCAGCTCCAGGCCGGTGGTCGAAACGGTATCTCGTACGTGCATGGTCATGCTGTCCCCCTGGGTGTGGCCGCTGTCTGCGTGCCCGATCACCGTGTATTCGACTTTGCCTGAATGGCGGTTCCCTGCAACCGGAACCTATATGCAAATTCGGCAGATTCGCTGGATGCCTGAATATTCCGGCGCGAATCTGTGACGTAAATCCGTTCCTGCGCAAAACGATTCATGGTCGTGCAGATAATGTGATGCCCATCCGCGCGCATGCGAAAACCATGCCATCGGCGCGCACATTTTCTTCACGCAATTGATAATTCCGCAGCGTCGAAACATCCTGTTTACGACCGCCGATTATCGGGCATACTCGCATTCAAGGTTTTGCATTTTCAGGGAGGGACGCGCGTGCATCGCAGCGTCCATCTCGGCAACGGACGATGCTCTTGGAAACGGCGTGCGCCCTGTCAGGCAGTGGGGGCGGGGTCGTGCGGCAGGCCAAACGGGGGACGACACTGTCATGGTCGATGGTGGGGTGGAAGACAACGACGACGGCGATCTCAGGTCAATCGACCTGGCCACGCTGAGCGGCGTGCTCCGCGTGTGCGATGTGGAACTGTTGCTGCTGGATGGCAATGGTCCGCGCGCGGCATTTGCTTCGCGCGTTCACGAGGAAGCCCTGTTCTGCAGCATCACCTGTGGCTTCCACTGCCGCGGCCGTTTCATGCTGCCGCCGGACTGGGCAATGCTCGGCTACCTGCACACCACCGATGATGCATTGAGCTGGTGCCATGGCGTGCCGCTGACGCCGGGCATGGCCTTGACCGTGATGCCCGAAGGCATCAGTGAATTCACTCTCAGCCCTGGTACCCAGATGACGCTGATGCTGGTGCCGGTCGCGCGCGTGCAGCGCAAGTTGACCGAGCTGAGCCTGCGCAGCACGCCACCGGCGGGGCAGGCGCTTTCACTGTTCAACCTTGGCGATGATGCGATGCCGCTGGTACGCCATTACCAGCAACTGCACGCGCAGCTGGGGCAGGGTGGTGGGCTGCAGCCGGAAGAAACCGAGCGCCTGCTGCACGAGCATGTCCAGGCGCTGCTCGGTGCCGGCCCAGCCGATCGGCCCAGTTGCAGCCGCGCCCGCCGCACGCATTACCTGATCGCGCAGCGGGCGGAGAACTTCATGCGCCTCAATCTTCGCCGCAATATCTACATGAATGAAATCTGCGACGCCGCCGGCGTCAGCGAGCGTGGCCTGCGCTATGCGTTCGAGGATCTGTTCGGCACCTCGCCCAATCGCTACCTGTCGATGCTGCGGCTGTGCGCGGCCTGCCGCAGCCTGTCGATGGCCGATTCCAACCGGCGCTCGGTCAAGGCCATCGCCCTCAGTTGCGGGCTGTGGGATCTTTCCCGCTTTGCCGACAACTACCGGAAAGTGTTCGGCGAACTGCCGCGTGACACGTTGATGCGCGCGCCGGCACAGCTCGGCCAGCCAGCCTGAGGGGTATCGGCCGGGCTGCCGCCCGGCACCCGCAGAGGCAAGGGCAACGGCAACTGCCGAAAGCAAAAGCAGGTTTCCTGTGGAATGGCGGGGTGGGTCCRGTTGCGGGGGACGCCGTAAACCCGTCCATGGGGGCTTGGCCGCGGCATCCA
>NZ_JBFRFE010000436.1:0-3681 GCF_052114665.1 Stenotrophomonas sp. 2YAF22
CCAGCGACACCAGCGCCATGCCCAGTGCCGCCGACGTAAACGCACCGGCGAATTTTTCCGCCGCAAGACGAGCCTCGGCGCGCGCCTGCAGGATCTCGGTGATGTCGATGGCCATGCCGACATAGCCGATGCGCTCGCCATGGGTGCCATCCATGCGGCTGATTGACAGGCGTACCTGGCGACGCTGACCGTCCTTGCGCAGCAGTGTCCACTGCCGCGAATACGTCTGGCCGTCGGCACGTGCACTGAGTGCCTCGAACACACCTGGAACCTGTCCATCGGCGGTCGCCAGCGGTCGCAGCCACGCCTGCAGTTCAACCGGGTCGTGGAAGGCATCCAGCCGGCGCGCACCCACTACTTCAGCGGCGGTGTAGCCGAGCAGACGCTGCGCGCCGGTATTGAAAATGGTGATGATGCCATCGGTGTCGGTCGCGATCACCGCGACTTCGTCGGAAGCATCCACCATCGCCTGCAGGCGCTGCCGCATTTCGGCCGCGTCCTGGCGCGCCTGCTGCAGTTCGGTGACGTCGGCATGGGCGCCGGCCATCCACAGTGGCCTGCCCTGCCCGTCCCATTCGAATACCCGTCCGCGATCGTGGATCCAGATCCACTGCCCATTCCTGTGGCGCATCCGCAACAGGCAGACATAGTGGTCGGTGCGGCCATCGAAGTGGTCCTGCAGGGCCGCATCGGACAGCGCCAGATCATCCGGATGGACCAGCGCGATGAAGGTCTTCTGGCAGATCGGTTCAAGTTCGTCCAACCGGTAGCCGACGATCTCGGCCCACCGTTCGTTGACCCGCATCTGCCCGCTCTGGACGTTCCATTCCCAGGTGCCGGCCGCGGTGCCCTCGATGATCATCGCCAGGCGACGGCGCTCTTCGGCCAGTTCCTGCAGCCGGCGCTCCAGCAGTGCGTTGCCGCTGTTGCCCTGATCGGCCATCAGCCGCCTCCCCTGCCGACGCAGCTGCCCGCAGGCCGTGGCGAGCCACAGCGGTCACGGAACAGCGCGGATGGTGCTGACGGCATGGCCTCCCCAGCGACAGCAGGGGCCCAGGCGCCCCTTCCGGCGCAAGTGTGCGCATTGCCGGGGAACATCGACAAGTCCCCCACCCGGATCGCGCCAGGAGGGGGACGGCGGACTCAGCTGCGCTTGGCCCGGGCGAACGCCTCGGCCAGGGCATTGTTGGCTGGCGGCGCGGCCTGTGCCGGGCGTCCGCCATTGCCCGGGTTGCGCCCCTGGCCACGTCCCTGCCCGGGGTTGCCAGCGTCGCGGCGCGGCGCCTGCCCCTGGCTGCGTTCGTCACGGCTTCCCGGGCGGCTGGTGGCCTGGCCGGGCGTGTCGTCCAGACGACGGGTCAGGGCGATGCGCTTGCGCGGCACGTCCACCTCCAGCACCTTCACCTTGACGATRTCGCCGGCCTTGACCACGTCACGCGGATCCTTCACGTAGGTATCAGACAGCGCCGAGATATGGATCAGGCCGTCCTGGTGCACGCCGATATCGACGAACGCACCGAACGCGGCCACGTTGCTGACCACGCCTTCCAGCACCATGCCCTCGCGCAGGTCCTTGATGTCCTCGACGCCATCGGCGAAACGGGCCGCCTTGAATTCCGGGCGCGGATCACGGCCCGGCTTTTCCAGTTCCTTGAGGATGTCGCGCACCGTCGGCACACCGAATGTCTCGTCGGTGAACTGCTCGGCCTTCAAGCCGCGCAGGAAACTGCCGTCGCCGATCAGCGCCTTGATCGGGCGCGCGGTGCTGGCCACGATGCGCTCGACCACTGGATAGGCTTCCGGGTGCACCGACGATGCATCCAGCGGCTCATCGCCATCGGCGATACGCAGGAAACCTGCGCATTGCTCGAACGTCTTCTCGCCCAAGCGCGACACCTTCAGCAGGTCCTTGCGACGCTTGAACGGACCGTTGTCATCGCGATGGCGCACGATGTTCTCGGCTACCGTCGACGACAGACCCGAAACGCGCGACAGCAGTGCAGCCGACGCCGTGTTGACGTACACGCCAACGGCATTCACGCAGTCCTCCACGCGCGCATCCAGCGCACGCGCCAGGCGGTACTGATCCACGTCGTGCTGGTACTGCCCCACGCCGATCGCCTTCGGCTCGATCTTCACCAGTTCGGCAAGCGGATCCTGCAGGCGGCGCGCGATCGATACCGCACCACGGATCGACACGTCCAGGTCCGGGAATTCCTTGGCCGCCGTTTCCGACGCCGAATACACCGAAGCCCCGGCTTCACTGACCACGATCTTCTGCGGCGCGTTGTCACCCAGCGCCTTGATGGCTTCACCGGCCAGCTTGTCGGTCTCGCGGCTGGCGGTGCCGTTGCCGATCGCGATCAGCTGCACGTTGTGCTTGGCACACAGCTGCTTGATCGTCTGCAGCGACTGCTCCCACTGCCGGCGGGGTTCGTGCGGGTAGATGGTGTCGGTGGCGACCAGCTTGCCGGTGGCGTCGACCACGGCGATCTTGCAGCCGGTGCGGATGCCCGGGTCCAGGCCCAGCACGCTTTTCGGGCCGGCCGGTGCGGCCAGCAGCAGGTCCTTGAGGTTGTCACCGAACACCGCGATGGCTTCGGCCTCGGCTTTCTCACGGGCCTGGTTGAACAGGTCCAGCAGCAGGTGCATGTGCAGCTTGGCCCGCCAGGTCAGGCGGCAGGCGTCCAGCAGCCAGCGATCACCGGGGCGCCCCGCATCGCGAATGCCCGCGTTGTGCGCCACGCGCCCTTCAGCGTACTGATGTCCGGCCTCGGCATCCTTGCCCGGGTCCAGCTCCAGGAACAGGATCTCCTCGCGGCGCGCACGGAACAGCGCCAGCAACCGGTGCGAGGGAATCTTCGCCAACGACTCGGCGTGCTCGAAATAATCGCGGTACTTGGCGCCCTCGGTTTCCTTGCCCTCGGCAACGCGGGCACGGATCACGCCCTGCTCGCTCAACCAGCTGCGCAGCTCGCCAACCAGCGTGGCGTCCTCGCCCCAGCGCTCCATCAGGATCGCGCGGGCCCCTTCCAGCGCGGCCTTGGTGTCGGCCACGCCCTTGTCGGCATCCACGAACGTGGCGGCAAAGACCTGCGGGTCCTGTGTCGGGTCGCCCAACAGGCCATCGGCCAGCGGCTCCAGTCCTGCTTCGCGGGCGATCTGCGCGCGGGTGCGACGCTTGGGCTTGTACGGCAGGTACAGATCTTCCAACCGGCTCTTGGTGTCGGCGGCGAGGATCTCGTTGCGCAGCTCATCGCTGAGCTTGCCCTGCTCGCCGATGCTGGCCAGCACCGCCGCACGGCGGTCTTCCAGTTCGCGCAGGTAGGTCAGACGGGTTTCCAGGTTGCGCAGCTGGGTGTCGTCCAGGCCGCCGGTGACTTCCTTGCGGTAGCGGGCGATGAACGGAACGCTGGCGCCTTCATCGAGCAGGCCGACGGCGGCGCTGACCTGTGCGGTCTGGGCACCGATTTCATCGGCGATGGTCTGGGCGATCTGCTGGGCGAGCTGGCGCTGGGCGTGCTTGGCGTCGTGCATTGTTTCCGGCCTGGGCCGCATTGCGGGAAAGGCCCATTCTTGCAATGCGCGGGCGGCAGGGACAAGGCGTTGACAGAGCGGCGGTTCAGGCGGTGGGTCCGGATTGGACGCCGGCATCCTGGCAAAAGGGGCTCGGACTGGCCC
>NZ_JBFRFE010000437.1:0-3669 GCF_052114665.1 Stenotrophomonas sp. 2YAF22
ATGCTGCTACTTCTCGGCCGGGACCTTGTCGGTAAACGCCGTGGTGTAGGTCTTGCTCAGGTCGATGGAAGCGCCCTTTCCCTTGACGTTAGTGGAGTATTTGTCCAGGATGCTGAGCACGTTCTTGGCGCCGTCGGCATCCATCTTTCCGTCCTTGTTGAACATGGTCTTGGTGTCATTGATGGACTTCTCGTAGAGCGCCTGCCCGGCGTTGGCGTACTCCTTGGGCATCTTGGCGGCGATCTCGGCGGCGCTGTGGCTGTTGATGAAGCGGAGCGCGCCCACGAAGGCGTTGACCACTTTCTGGACGGTTTGCGGGTTCTTCTGCACGAAATCACAGCTCATGTAGACGGACGCCGCCGGATACAGGCCGCCGAGCGCCTTTCGGGTGCCCTCTTCCGTGCGCATGTCGATCATTACTTTGCCCTTGCCCGTTTCAACGAGCTGGGCGATGGTGGGATCGGTGGTCATGCCCGCATCGATGCCGTTGTTGTCCATGGCGGCAATGAAGGTCTGTCCGGCGCCGACCTTGGCGGGGGTGTAGCTCTTCACCCCGGCTTGACCGGCCAGGGCCTGGGTCAGGAAGTCTGTGGATGATCCCAGTGAGGTGATGCCCAGGTTGCGGCCTTCAAAGTCAGCCGCGGTTTTGATCGAGTCGGCCTTGCTGGTGGAGACCACCTCGGCTTCGCCCGGGATGTTCGCCAGCTGGACCACGGAGGTGATGCACTGCCCCTTGGCCTGCAAATCGATCGTGTGGTCGTAGAAGCCCTCAACGGCCTGGGCGTTGCCGGTCAGCAGCGAGTTCTCCGCCGTGGCGCCGGACTGCTCGCCGAGCAGGTTGACCTTGACCCCTTCCTTTTCGAACAAGCCCAGGCCTTCGGCAAGCTTCGCCGGCATGTAGATGACTTTTTCCAGGCCGCCCACGATGATGTTGACCTCCGGTGTACTGGCGCTGTCCACCGATGCCGCCCGTGAATCCTGGCAACCGCTGACTCCGGCGGCAACCGCGATGGTGAGAAGGACGGCTGACGCCTGGACACTACGTCGCTGTAGTTTCGTTTTCATGGTTTAGATTCCCTTGATCTGAGTCTGGGCCTGAGACGGCCGCCATTTGAGGAGCTTGTTTTCTGCGGTGGTAATGACGGATTCGGCCAGCAGCGCCACCACGGTGACGATGATCATGCCGGCGTAGATACCCGCCGAGTCGAAGGTGCCTTGGGCATTGGCGATCAGCATGCCCATGCCGTGTTTCGCCCCGGCGTATTCGCCGACGATCGCGCCGATGAGCGCGAACCCGAATGCGGTGTGGAGCGAGGAAAGAATCCAGGTGGTGGCGCTGGGGAGCACGATCGAGGTCAGGATCTTGCGCTTGCTCGCCCCCAGGATCCGTGCGTTGTTGACCACGTTGCCGTCCACTTCGCGGGCCCCGGTGAAGGCGTTGAAGAACACCGCGAAGAACACCAGGACCACCACGGTGGCAATCTTGGAGTTGATGCCGAACCCGAACCAGATGATGAACAGCGCCGCGAGGACGATGCGGGGAACGGCGTTGGCAGCCTTGATGAACGGTGAAAAAACTTCCGCCATGTAGTGGCTACGGCCCAGGAGGACGCCGAGCACGATGCCGGCGACGGTGCCGATRGCGAAACCGACGGTAGCCTCCAGCACGGTGTAGCCGATGTTTTCCCAGACGGAACCGAACTGGGTGCCGGAGCTGAACCACTGGATCAGCCGGTCCCAGATCAGGGAGGGCTTGGAGTAGAAAAACGGATCGATGAGGTAGGTGGCGGTCAGTTCCCAGCTGCCGAGCCACACCGCGACGATGACGGCCCGGAGTGCCCAGACCTTGTAGGAGGCGTTTCTGTTTGACCGTCGCGCCGCGGCGAGCAGGGTTGCCTCGTTTTCCGCGCTGAGCTCGTTGCCCTGCCCCATCGGCGGGGCGCTGATCGTGGGTGACGTCATCGTCGTTGTCCTAACTGGTTGCTGTTACTTTGCATCGGGGTGCCCGGCCGAGGCCCTGGCCTGTTCGACTTCGTCCCGCAGGCTGTCCCAGACCTGGCGGTAGATCGCCAGGAACTCCGGGGTCAGCCTGACCTCTTCCACGTCGCGCGGCCGCGGCAGGTCCACCCTGAAGTCAGCCTTGATGGTCGCCGGACTCGCGGTCATGACCACCACACGGTCAGCCAGTGCGATGGCTTCTTCCAGGTCGTGGGTAACGAAGACGACGGCAGCGTCGCTGCCGCTCCACAGCCGCAGCAACTCCTGCTGCATGAGCTGCCGGGTCTGGACGTCGAGGGCGCTGAACGGTTCGTCCATCAGCATGATTTCGGGTTCGTTGACCAGCGTCTGCGCCAGCGCCACACGCTTGCGCATGCCCCCGGAGAGCTGGTGCGGGTAGTACTTCTCGAACCGCCCGAGCAGCTGCGGTTCGCCGCCGGTGGACTGGAATTTGAGCAGCGCGATGCGTTCGGCGAAGCGGCCGCCATCGAGCCAGCCGATGCGGTAGTCCGGTGCCAGCGTCTTCGAGAATCCACCGACCACCATCACCCAACCGTCGCGGTCGAACGCCTTCAGCAAGGGCGCCGGCGGCTCGCTGAACTGCAGTTCGGCATACACCGCGTCTTCGATCAGCGGCAGCTGGCGTGCGTTGACCAGTTCGGCCAGGCGCTGCTTGTCGGCGATCGGCATCGTGCAGCCCAGCGGGTTGTGCACGGTCGGCATCACCACCAGCGCCGCAAGAGGGGTGTGCTGCAGCAGTGCTTCCAGCGCATCCACGTCCAGGCCGCGCTGCGGATGGGTGGGCAGTTCGATCGGCTGCAGGCCCAGCGTGGTCAGCAGGGGATACAGGTTGAAGTACGAGGGTGCTTCGATGCCGACTGCATCGCCGGGCTGGGTGACCGCGCGCAGTGCCAGTTGCAGTGCTTCCATCGCACCATGGGTCAGCAGCAGGCGTTCGGGGTGGGTATGCAGGCCCATCCGCGGGCCACRCCGCACGATCTGCGCCAGCAGGCGTGGCGAACCATTGGGACGGGCGTAGGTCTCCACGGTCTGCTGGCCATGGCGAAGTACCTGCGCGGTGTGCCGGGCCAGCTGCGCACCCGGGTAGAACTGGCGCCCACGCGGGCCGGCAAAGGCGAGGTCGATCACGCCGGGGCGCCGCTGCGCTTCCAGCACCCGCGCCATCAGCACCTGCTGCAGCGGGGCGGTGGGCGCGGACGGCGCATCACGCAGCGAGCGCTGCGGAACCGACAGTCGCGGCGCCACTTCGAAGCCCGCCTTCGGCCGCGGAATGACCAGACCGGCGTCTTCCAGCTGACGGTAGGCCGCGATCACGGTGTTCAGGCTGAGCTGGCGCTGCGATGCCATCTGCCGCAGCGACGGCAACCGGCTGCCGACCGGCAGGCGCCCGCCGTGGATGGCTTCAGCCAGCTCGTCCGACAGCCGCTGGTAGCGGGGTGGGATCATCGTGGTGGTGTCTTCTGTATCCATCGACTCGACCCGCATCTGGTTCTGTACCCATGATGCCGACGAGCCTAGCATGTCGTTGTCGGCCGGGCCTGATCGGGGCCGGGTCGATACTTCCCAAGCGCACGGCCCTGTGGCCGTGCGTCTTTTTTTCATGCCTTGGTGGTGCCGGCCGCTGGCCGGAAATCCCCGGCTGCGGAAGGG
>NZ_JBFRFE010000438.1:0-3665 GCF_052114665.1 Stenotrophomonas sp. 2YAF22
GCCGCATGGATGCGGCGGCCAAGCCTCCAGGGACGGATTCACGGCGTCTCCCGCGTACCCAACCCGCCCGGCCAAGCATGGCTTTTGCTCTGAGCGATCCGCCACGAGGGGCTCAGCCGTTGGCCGGAATCACAGTGCCTCGCGAATCCGCTGACGCAGTGCTTCCAGATCCTTGGCAAACGCATCGATACCCGTCGCCAGCTTCTCGGTCGCCATCGGATCGGCGGCCAGGTCGGCTGCGAACTTTGCCGCGTCGATCGGCGTCACCTGCACCGCTTCAGCGGCACCGGCCACCAGCTTGCGCGGCAGCGCGCCGTGGTCGGCGTCGAGCTTCTCCAGCAGGTCCGGCGAAATGGTCAGGCGGTCGCAGCCGGCCAGCGCTTCGATCTGCGCGGTCGAACGGAACGAGGCACCCATCACCACGGTCGGCGAACCGCGGCGCTTGAATTCGGCATACACGCCACGCACGAACACCACGCCCGGGTCCTCGTCGATGTTCGCCGGGGTCTGGCCGTTGGCCACGTACCAGTCGAGGATGCGGCCGACGAACGGCGAGATCAGGAACGCACCTGCTTCGCTGCAGGCCAGCGCCTGGGTGGGGTTGAAGATCAGGGTCAGGTTGCAGTCGATGCCTTCGGCCTGCAGCACGCGCGCGGCTTCCACGCCTTCCCAGGTCGCAGCGATCTTGATCAGGATCTTCTCGCGCGGCACGCCGGCATCGGCGTACATCTGGATGAACTGACGGGCCTTGGCCACGGTCGCGGCGGTGTCGTGGGCCTGGTCGGCATCCACTTCCGTGGAGACGCGGCCCGGCACCAGCGTGCTCAGCAGCGCACCGACGCCGATGGTCAGGCGGTCGGCCACGGCGTGCACCACGGCCTCGCGGTCGCCGCCCTGCTGGCGGCCCCAGGCCAGTTCGCGTTCGATCAGTTCCGCATAGACCGGCAGGTCCAGCGCCTTCTTCACCAGGGTCGGATTGGTGGTGCAGTCCACCGGCTGCAGGCGCTTGATCGCCTCGTAGTCACCGGTATCGGCAACGACCACGGACAGTTCGCGCAGCTGGGACAGTTTGGACGGGGTACTCATTACGGCTCCTGGTGCGGGGATTGCAGGGAAACTGATCGCGCGCGGTACGCAGCGCAGGTCAGGGACGGTCGTTGTGGACCGCGCTCACGCGCAGCCGCAGCTTGCGGCCGCCCGGGGCGGTCCAGTCGATGCTCTGGCCAACGGCCAGGCCAAGCAGGGCGCTGCCGACGGGCGCCAGCACGGACACCTTGCCTTCATCGACATTGGCTTCGCGGGGGAAGACCAGGGTCAGGACATGCTTCTCGCCCGACACTTCATCTTCGCACTCCACGCGCGAATGCATCATGACGATGCCTTCGGGAATCTGGTCTGGCGGCAACACGGTTGCCCGGTTGAGCTCATCGGCAAGCGCACGCGCGGCCGGCGTCTGGCTGTGTGCCGGGGATTCGAGCATGGCGTCCAGGCGGTCCATGTCGAGGGTGGAAACAGTGATCGACGGCGGCAGGCCGCTGGCGGTGTTCATGGTGACGCTCCTTGGTTGAAAACCATGCAAAAGGCGGCGCCTGCTGGCGCCGCCTGACTGTATTGTGGGGACAAATGCGGCCGGAATCGACTCCCGGCGGTTTCGATGCCCGGCTGCGGTGTCTCAGCCGTTCAGCACCGGCGTGGGCGGGGTAGCAGTATCGCCGTTTGCCGGGACCAACGCCTCCAGCGTAAACAGCGCATCGGGCAGGCGCTTGAACTGCTCGGCCAGCTCCATCAGGAACTCGTTCATCGCCGAGCTGCGCCGCCAGATCATGGCGATGCGACGGCTGGGACGGCCCTCGCCGACGAAGTCGATCAGGCGGATGTTGTTCGAGCGTGGCACCGGCGGCTGTACCGACAGGCTGGGCAGCAGGGTGATGCCAACGTCGGCGGCGACCATCTGTCGCAGCGTTTCCAGGCTGGTGGCGCGGAATTCCGACTTTTCATTGGCGCCGAACAGGCGACAGACTTCCAGCGCCTGGTCACGCAGGCAGTGGCCGTCTTCCAGCAGCAGCAGCTTCTGCGTGGCCAGTTCCTGTACGTCCAGATGCTCGCGCGTGGCCAGCGGGTGGCGGCCGGAAACGGCCAGCAGGAACGGTTCCTCGAACAGGAATTCGGCGTGCAGCTGGTCGTCGATCACCGGCAGTGCCAACAGTGCAGCGTCCAGTTTGCCCTCGCGCAGGCGCTCCAGCAGCACATCGCTCTTTTCTTCCACCAGCAGCAGTTCCAGCTCGGGGAAGCGCGTGCGGATGCGCGGAATCACGTGCGGCAACAGGTACGGGCCCAAGGTCGGGAAGATCCCCAGGCGCACGGTACCCGCTTCGGGATCGCGGCTGCGTCGAGCCGCTTCCTTCAACTGCTCCACTTCGGCCACGATCACCCGTGCCCGCGCGGCTGCTTCGTGGCCAGCGGGGGTCAGCATCACCTTGCGCGGCGCGCGTTCCACCAACGGCAGGCCCAGCTCCTCTTCCAGCTTGCGGATCTGGGTCGACAGCGTGGGCTGGCTGACGAAGCAGGAGGCGGCGGCCCGGCCGAAGTGCTTGTGATCGGCCAGGGCCACCAGGTATTTCAGGTCACGCAGGTTCATCCTCAGACCTCTCGGGGTACTGCACCGGCAGGGCGTGCCCTGCCGGCTGATGGTGCTCCCGATGGCCTGGGAACATTGGATCAGGCCGCTTCGGCCACCGCGCCGCTGCTCTTGGGAACCGAGGAGCGGATCAGGTGATCGAAAGCGCTCAGTGCGGCGGTCGAACCGGCGCCCATCGCGATGATGATCTGCTTGTAGGGTACCGTCGTGCAATCGCCCGCGGCGAACACGCCCGGCAGATTGGTCTGCCCACGGTCATCGATGACGATCTCGCCACGCGGCGAAAGGGCCACGGTGTCCTTCAGCCATTCGGTGTTCGGCAGCAGGCCGATCTGCACGAAGATGCCTTCCAGTTCGACGCGATGGGAATCACCGCCGACACGGTCCTTGTAGACCAGGCCGGTGACGCGGCTGCCGTCGCCCAGCACTTCGGTGGTCTGCGCGCTGGTCAGCACGGTGACATTGGCCAGGCTGCGCAGCTTCTTCTGCAGCACTTCGTCGGCACGCAGGCTGGAATCGAATTCCAGCAGGGTCACATGCGACACGATACCGGCCAGATCAATGGCCGCTTCAACGCCGGAATTGCCACCGCCGATCACCGCCACGCGCTTGCCCTTGAACAGCGGGCCATCGCAGTGCGGGCAGTACGCCACGCCCTTGTTGCGGTACTGGTCTTCGCCGGGCACGTTCATCTGCCGCCAGCGCGCGCCGGTGGACAGGATCACCGAGCGCGACTTCAACACGGCGCCGTTTTCCAGCTGCACCTGCACCAGGCCGTCTTCGCCGGCCGGCACCAGCGCACTGGCGCGCTGCAGGTCCATGATGTCGACCTCGTATTCGCGCACGTGCTGTTCCAGCGCCGTGGCCAGCTTCGGGCCCTCGGTCTCCTTCACCGAAATGAAGTTCTCGATCGCCATGGTGTCCAGCACCTGGCCACCGAAACGCTCGGCGGCGATGCCGGTACGGATGCCCTTGCGCGCGGCATAGATCGCCGCAGCGGCACCGGCCGGGCCACCACCGACCACCA
>NZ_JBFRFE010000439.1:0-3639 GCF_052114665.1 Stenotrophomonas sp. 2YAF22
GGAACCACCCGATCCCATCCCGAACTCGGAAGTGAAACGTAGCTGCGCCGATGGTAGTGTGGCCTAAGCCATGCGAGAGTAGGTCATCGCCAGGGTTTACATCCAAAAACCCCGCTGCTCAYGCAGCGGGGTTTTTCTTTGYGCGCGAGAAACCRARGGKAGTGCCGGCCGCTGGCCGGCAACCTCATGAACATCACGCGGCTGCACGTGCCWGCCGGCCAGCGGCCGGCACTACCGGGGCCCAGCACAACACGCACAAAAAAAGCGGCGCCCAAGGGGCGCCGCCTTTTTTGGAGCTCAACTGCTGGCGGACTTACTTCGCCGCAGCGGCCGGTGCCTTGGCCTTCATCATCGTGTCGCGGGCAGCCTTGAACGGATTGCCTTCGTACCAGTTGGGCCAACGATCGCCGCCGGCCAGTTCCTTGCCAACGCCGTACATCAGCTGCAGGTCCTCGACCGTGCCATCCAGCTTCCAGGTGGCCGGGTCATACTCGTCCTTCGGGCCGTGGTAACGGTTGGAACCGTAGTCTGCGGCGGCCTTGCGACCGGCCTCGACGCCGCCGTCGCGCAGGTCCTCACCGCCGTCGGCATACAGCGCCGGCACACCCGCCTTGGCGAAGTTGAAGTGATCCGAACGGAAGTAGAAGCCGCTTTGTACCGAGGTTTCGCCGTGCAGGGTGCGATCCTGGGCTGCAGCCAGCGGCTTGAGGATGTCTTCCAGCTCCGAACTGCCGAAGCCGGTCACCGTCACGTCCTTGGCGCGACCGGCCACCGACATCGCATCGATGTTGATGACACCGGCGATCTTGTCCAGCGGGAAGGTCGGGTGGGCGACGTAGTACTTCGAACCCAGCAGGCCGGATTCTTCCAGGGTCACCGCCAGGAACACCACCGAACGTTCCGGCTTCGGCTCCTGATGGGCCATCGCTTCGGCCACCTCAAGGATGCCGGCTACGCCGGTCGCGTTGTCGACGGCACCGTTGTAGATGTTGTCGCCCTGTTCGCCCTCGTGCTTGCCGAGGTGATCCCAGTGCGCCATGTACAGCACGGCCTCGTCGGCGCGCTTGCTGCCAGGCAGTACACCCACCACGTTGCGCGACTGCTTCTGCGCGACCTTGCTCTTCAGGTCCACCGAAGCGGTTGCCTTCAGCGGCACCGGCTTGAAGCCGCGCTTGCTGGCATCCTTGTAGGCCTGGTCCAGATCCAGCCCGGCACCGGCGAACAGGGCTTTGGCCGCGTCGGCGCTCAACCAGCCCTGCACCGGCAGGCGCGGCTCTGCATCGTCCTTGGCCGGCAGGTCGTACTGCGGGCCAGCCCAGGAGTTCTTCACCACGTCCCAGCCGTAGGACGCGCCTGCGGTGTCATGCACGATCAGTGCGGCGGCGGCACCCTTGCGCGCGGCTTCCTCGAACTTGTAGGTCCAGCGGCCGTAGTAGGTCATGCGCTTGCCGTCGAACAATTTCTCGTCATCGACATGGAAGCCCGGGTCGTTGACGAACATGACCACGGTCTTGCCCTTCCAGTCCTGGTCGGCGTAATCGTTCCACTTCTGCTCGGGTGCGTCCACGCCGTAGCCGACGAAGACGAGGTCGCTGGCATCGACCTTCACTTCTGTCTGGCCGGTACGGGTGCCCACCACCATGTCGGTGCCGAACTTCAGCTCGCGGGTCTTGCCGTCCTGGGTGAGAGTGAGCACGGTCGACTCATCGGCCGTGGTTTCGGTCATCGGCACGTCCTGGAACCAGCTGTCGCCGTTGCCGGGCTGCAGGCCGATGCGCTGCATCTGGTCGCGGATATAGTTGACCGTCAGTTCTTCACCCTTGCTGCCGGGCGAGCGACCTTCGAACTCGTCAGAGGCCAGGGTCTTCACCATCTCGCCAAAGTCGGCGGCGTTGATCCCGGGAGAGAACGTGTGCGGGGCCGGCTTGGCGGTGCTGTCGGCGCTGGGCGCCGGAGCCGGGGTGTCTTCGCCTTTGCAGGCGCTGAGCGCGGCCGCAGCGGCCAGGCACAGGAGGAGTTTGCGGGGCATCATCGGTTCCTGGAAACACAAGGGACGGCCGCGCAGCGGGCGCGACCGGTATCGGGGAGTATCGCCCAAGCCGCAGGCTCAATCGGCCGGGGCGGTGTCGGTATCGAAGGGAATCGGATCGGCGCCGGTGACCGCGCCGATGCGTGCGCTGCGGTGGACATACAGAACCACTTCGCGCTCGAACAACAGGCTGCCACTGACCACGGCATTCGGCCCGATGATGACCCGCGGCTTGCGACTGGCGGTGAGCGAGACGCTGAAGTTCGGCTTGCGCACATGCACGCCGCCGCCGACCTGCGAGCCGATGCCGACGGTGATGTCGCCATTGACGGTCTCTACGTCCTTGCGCACGCGGCTGCCGACCAGGCCGATGCCGCCGTTGACGGTTTCCACGCCGCCTTCGATCTGGCTGCCCTGGTCGCTGAAGATGCTGCCGTTGACCGTGCTGACATCCCCATGGGCCGTCACTTCGCGGCCGAGGCGGATGCCGCCGTTGACGGTCTCGATGCTGCCGGTGCGGGCACGATCGGCGACCTTGACGCCGCCGTTGACGGTGTCGATGCTGCCGGTTTCCACGCCCTCGCCGACACGGATGCCACCATTGACGGTGTCCAGCTTGCCGTAGCGCTGGCCCGGATCGGCGCTGATGCTGCCGTTGACCTTGCTCACGTCTGCCTGGGCCCAGGCCGGGCCACTGGCCAGCGCAATGCCCAACAGCAGCGGAATGGAGAGAGCTTTCATGGGAACCTCGTTGTTGTGCGGCTGGCAGGCCGCGTGCGGAGATGTCACCATTCCCCGCACGTCTCCGCATCTGCCTGAAGTCACTGGAAAGCCCTTGCGCAACAACGTCTTCCCCTCACGCCGGCATCACATCGCCACCCTGCGCGGTGGACGTTGCCTGTTGCTGGGCATGGCGCTTGCCCTTGCGCTGCCCATGCCTGGTGTGGCGCAGACCTCTTCGGCCCGCGAGGCCGAGCGCAAGCTGCAGAAGCTGCGCACCGAACTGAAGGGCGTGGCGCAGGAGCGCCGGCAGATCGAGGGCCAGCGCGGACAGGCCTCGCAGCAGCTGCGCGAGGCCGATGAAAAAGTCGCACGCAGTGGTCGCACGTTGGCCCAGACCGAGGCGGCACTGCGTGAGCAGAGCAGGGCGCTGGCCGAAGCCGAGCAGCGTCGCAATGCGTTGCAGTCCAATCTGGCAAAACAGAATCGCGAATTGGCAGGCCTGTTGCGTGCGGCCTACCAGATTGGCAACCACGCGCCGCTGAAGCTGTTGCTTTCGCAGGACACGGTGGCCGATGCCAACCGTGCGCTGGCTTATCACCGCTACCTGCAGCGCGAGCGTGCGCAGCGCATCACCACGCTGACGGCCGACCTGAAGGAGCTGGAGACACTGCAGACGCAGATCGCCCAGCGCCAGCAGCACCTGCAGGGTACCCAGCGGGAGCAGAAGCAGCAGGTCGCCACGCTCGCATCGGACCGTCGCGAGCGTGCGCAGACCGTGGCTTCGCTGGAAGAACGCTTCAAGGCCCGCATTGGCGCCGACTCCGCCCCGGAAACCCGGCTCAGGCTGGCGCTGGCGCGCGCGGGGCTGCCCGAGCCCGGGGTGAACC
>NZ_JBFRFE010000440.1:0-3629 GCF_052114665.1 Stenotrophomonas sp. 2YAF22
GAGACCAGGCACTGCAGGAAGATCTGCCCGCGGCTGGCACCCAGTGCGCGGCGCACGCCGATCTCACCGCTGCGGCGCAGGAACTTGGCCAGCAGCAGGCCGACCGTGTTGACCAGGCAGACACCGAGGAAACCCAGGGCCAGCCACATCTGCAGGCGCACGTCGCTGGGTACCGCGTTGTTGAAGGTCAGCCACTCCATCACGGTGCGCAGGCGCACGTTGGCCGGGCGCTCGAAACGGCCGGCAGCCCGCTGCTGGTCCGAGTAGTTCACCAGGTAGCGGCGGTAGTCCTCGGCCTTGGACGGCTCAAGCTCCACCCAGTACTGGATCCAGGTGCACGGCGCGTTGATCGAATTGCTGTCGTCATCGGGTGCGCCGTCGCGGAAGCAGTTCATGTTGCCGTTGCTGCCGAGCTTGAGGTCCATCGCGGTGGACAGCGGCATCATCAGGTCTTCCTCGCGGCCGTAGTTGCCCACGGTCAGGTCGAAGAAGTGCGGTTCCGGATTCCAGGTATCCATCACGCCGATCACGCGCAGCGAATGGCCCTCGACCCGGATCTGGCGACCGACACTGTCGGCGCCCTGGAACAGCTTGTCATTGATCACCTTGGACAGCACCACCACGCGGGCGCGACCGTCATCGTCGCTGGCGGTCCAGGCGCGGCCGTACAGCATCGGCACGTTGAACATCGGGAAGAAGTCGGCCGAGGTCCAGCGGGTGTCGATGTTGAACGGCTTCAACGTGCTGCCTTCCGGCTCGACGGTGACGGCGCCCGCACTCATCATCGCCTGGCGCTCGCCACGCTTCTCGCGCAGCAGCGTCTCGGCATCGAAGCGGGTCATCTGGGTCTCCGGCTCTTCGCCGGTCAGGTAACCCGAGCGCGGGCGCGGATCGACCTGTACGTAGAACAGGCGGTCGCTCTTGTCAGGGATCGGGTCGCCGGACAGCACGTGGAACACGGTCAGGGTGGTCATCGAAGCACCGATGCCCAGCGCGATGGCGACCACCATCAGCGCGGTCAGTACCTTGTTGCGGCGGAAGCTGCGCACCGCCAGTCGGGCGTAGTAGGCGAACATGGTCGTGCCCTCACTCGTTGACGGCGACGATGCGACGCGGGGTGGCCAGCACCGGCTCGCGCACCAGGTCGGTGACCTGGCCGTCGACGATGTGCACGTTGCGCTGCGCGCGTGCGGCCAGTTCCGGGTCGTGGGTGACCATCACGATGGTGGTGCCGGCGGCGTTGATCTCCTCCAGCAGTTCCATCACCCCGCGCGCCATCTGCGTGTCCAGGTTGCCGGTCGGTTCGTCGGCCAGCAGCAGGCGCGGGCTGCCAGCCAGGGCACGGGCGATCGCCGCGCGCTGCTGCTGGCCGCCGGAGAGTTCGTTCGGGTAGTGCTTCATGCGCGAACCCAGGCCAACCTGGCTCAGCGCCTTCTCGATGCGCTCGCGGCGCTCGCCGGCGCTCATCTTGCGGTAGCGCAGCGGCACGTCCACGTTGTCGAACAGGTTGAGGTCCGGAATCAGGTTGAAGCCCTGGAAGATGAAGCCGATCTTCTGGTTGCGCAGGCGGCTGCGGGCATCATCGCCGAGCTTGCTGACGTCCTGGCCATCAAGCATGTAGGTGCCGCTGGTGAAGGTTTCCAGCAGGCCGGCGATGTTGAGGAAGGTGGTCTTGCCGGAGCCGGATGGACCGGTGACGGCGACGAACTCGCCTTCCTTGACCTGCAGTTCCAGTGAACGCAGTGCGTGGGTTTCCACCTGTTCGGTACGGAAGACCTTGGCGACCGAACGCATTTCGAGCATGTACATAGGGTGTCCTCTCTCCAGGATGAATAAGTTGTCAGTTGACGGAGACGCGTTCGGCGTCCTTGAACAGGTCGCTGCCCGAGACCACGATGCGGTCCCCCGGCTGCACACCCGACTTGATTTCCACTTCGCCCAGGCTGCTGACGCCCAGTTCGATCGGACGACGCACCGCAGTGCGGCCATCCATTACGTAAGCCACGCCGTTGCCCTGTTCCACGAACGGGCCGCGCTCGACCTTCATGACGTTCCTGCGGGTATCCAGCAGCACCCGCACCGACATCCGCTGGCTCTGGCGCAGGCCTTCCGGCTGGGCTGCGGCAAAGCGGACGCGTGCGTTGACTTCGCCATTGACCACTTCCGGCGACACCGCACTGATCTCGCCCGGGAACGGCTGGCCATTGCCGCCGGTCAGCTGCGCCGGCATGCCGATCGCCAGATCGCGTGCGAAGCTTTCCGGTACCTTGATCTCGACTTCGAACTTGGAGAGGTCGACCACGCCGAGCACCGGCGCGTTGGCGGCAAGGTTGGTGGCCTGGGTGGCCTGCACCTGGCCGACCTGGCCGTCGAACGGTGCGCGCAGGGTCAGTGCGTCGACCTGGCGCTGCACTTCGGCCACCACGGCCTTCTGGCGGTCGGCCAGCAGGCGCTTGTTGCGTGCGTCCAGATCCGCGCCCTGGCTCTGCAGGCGTGCATCGGTGGTGGCATTGGCCAGGCTGATGTCGGCCTTCTTCAGGGTATCCTGGGCTTTGGCCAGATCGATCTGCGGCACCGCACCGCCATCGAAGCCGCGCTGGTAGCGCTGCAGGTCGCGGTCGGCGGCCTGGCGCTCGATGCTGGCCTGATCGGTTTCCTTGCGTGACTTGGCCCGGGCCAGGGTGGCATCCAGGTTGGCGCGGCTGGCCTCTGCTTCCAGACCGGCCAGAGTGGCCTCCTCCTGGGCGAGCTTGCTGCGCAGCTCGGGGCTGTCGATGATCGCCAGCTCCTGGCCCTTCTTGACCACGTCGCCGGCCACGACCTTCAGGTCGACCGTGCCGGCGGAGATCGCATACAGCACTGGGCTGTTGGCGGCGATCACGCGGCCGTCCGCGGCGATGTCGCGCACCAGGTCGCCCCGCTGCACTTCAGCCACGCGTACTCGGCTGCTGTCGAACGAGCGGCTGGCGTTGGACCACGCATGCACGGCCCAGCCGATGCCGGCGAGCAGGGCGATGCCGGCCAGGGCCGGCCAGCGGTAGCGGTGCCATGCGGCCTTGGGGGCACTGGCCGAAGCGGAGGAAACGATCTGGTCCTGGGCGGAGGTGTCGCGGATCATCGGGTTCGTGCCTGTCGGTGGTGCCAGAGTGGTGCTATGGACAAAGCACACAGCGTGCCAACTTTATTTCCTTTTCCATCAATGATTTGCGGATGCGTCATTACTGTCCGGGTGTCCGCGGACACCTTTCCGGACACTTTCATTAAGCGGACAGGAGGGGGGGCTGGCGGACACGCAGGCTAGAATGCGCCGACCGTCTTCAAGGAAATGCGTGACATGTGTGGAATCGTAGGTGCGATCGCCCAACGGGATGTGGTGCCGGTCCTGATCGAAGGACTGAAGCGACTGGAATACCGTGGTTACGATTCCTCCGGTATCGCCGTGATCGACCATGCCGAGCGCGCTGACGTGCGCCGCGTGCGCCGCACCGGACGTGTCTCTGAAATGGCCACCGCTGCCGAGGCCGAAGGCTTCACGGCCAGCCTGGGCATCGGCCACACGCGCTGGGCCACCCATGGTGGTGTCACCGAGGCGAACGCGCATCCGCACATCAGCCATGGCGTGGCGCTGG
>NZ_JBFRFE010000441.1:0-3621 GCF_052114665.1 Stenotrophomonas sp. 2YAF22
GTTCCAGGTTGTCGCGGATGTGGACCGAGGGAATCAGGAAGCCGACGTCCTGGGTCAGCTTGCGGCGCACGCCCTTGATGCGCGGCATCAGCTCGCCGCCCTGGTTGCTGTCCACCAGCGAAATCAATCGATAGCCCACTTCCAGGCCCAGCGGATCGACCGGGCGCAGCTCGTCCCAGCTCAGTTCCGCGGTGGGTGCGGGGGCCGCGGGGCGGCCAAGCGCGTTCAGTGCGTTGGCGTCGCCTGCAGCGGTGTCGGCCTGCGCCGGCACCAGGCCCTTGCGGTACACCTTCCAGGCGATGAAGCCGAGGATGGCCGCCAGCGTCAGGAAAGCGACGTTGGGCATGCCCGGCACCAGGCCGACCACGCCGAGGATGCCGGCGGTGATGGCCAGTGCACGGTACTGGCCGAACACCTGGCCGGTCATCGCCTGCGCCATGTCCTGCGAGCGCGAGGCACGGGTAACCAGCATCGCCACCGCGCTGGAGACCAGCAGCGCTGGCAGCTGCGCCACCAGACCGTCACCGATCGACAGCAGGGTGTAGGTGGCGGCGGCATCGCCGAACGGCATGCCATGCTGCAGCACGCCCACGGCCAGGCCGCCCAGCATGTTGATGAACAGGATCAGGATGCCGGCGATCGCGTCGCCGCGGATGAACTTGCTGGCACCGTCCATCGCACCGTAGAAGTCGGCTTCCTCGCGTACTTCCTCGCGGCGCAGCTTGGCTTCCTCGCGCGTCAGCAAACCGGCGTTGAGGTCGGCGTCGATCGCCATCTGCTTGCCGGGCATGGCGTCGAGGATGAAGCGCGCGGTCACTTCCGAGACGCGGCCGGCGCCCTTGGTGATGACCACGAAATTGATGATGGTCAGGATCGCGAACACCACGATGCCGACGGCGTAGTTGCCGCCGATCACGAACTCGCCGAATGCGGCAATCACCTTGCCGGCCGCTTCGTGGCCGTTCTGGCCATTGAGCAGGATCACGCGGGTGGAGGCCACGTTCAGCGCCAGCCGCAGCATGGTGGTGATCAGCAGCACGATCGGGAAGATGGTGAAGTCCAGCGGGCGCTTCACGTAGACCACCGCCAGCAGCACCATCAGCGAGATGGCGATGTTGAAGGTGAACAGCGCATCGAGCACCGGCGCGGCCAGCGGCACCACGACCATGGCCAGCAGGGCGAGCACGATCAGAGGTGCGCCAAGGCCCTGGCGGATCATTTCAAGCGCGCGGCGGGTATTGAAGCTGGATGCCTGGGCGCTCATGGACGGCCCCCGTTGCCGAACTCATCAACCTGGATGTGCGGCGTGGACGGCATCGGGCCGGTCCGCCAGCTGCGCAGCTGGTAGACGTAAGAGAGGACCTGGGCGACGGCTGAATACAGTCTCACGGGGATTTCCTTGCCGAGTTGGCCTTCCCGATACAAGGCGCGTGCCAAAGGCGGGGCAGAGACGATGGCGACCTTGTTGCCGTCGGCCACTTCACGGATGCGCAGGGCGGTTTCATCCACGCCCAGGGCGACCACGGTGGGGGCATTCATGGCCCCGCCTTCGTACTTCAGGGCCACCGCATAGTGGGTGGGGTTGACCACCACCACGTCGGCAGTGGGGACCGCCTCCATCATCCGGCGGTTGGCCATCTGCTGCTGCAGCTGGCGGATGCGGCCCTTCACTTCCGGGCTGCCTTCGCTTTCCTTCATCTCCCGGCGCAGCTCCTCGCGGGTCATCTTCAGCTTGCGCATCCAGTTCCAGCGCTGGTACGGCGCGTCGATGGCGGCCAGCACCAGCATCGCCCCGGCGGTGGCCAACAGCAGCCGCAGGGTGAAGCCCAGGCCGTCACCGATGGCCGTTTCCAGCGGCTGGTGGATCAGCCCGCGCAGGGTGTTGAAGCTGGTCCAGACCACCATGCCGGCGGCGACGCCGACGAAGGCCACCCGCAGCAGCGACTTGATGAACTCGGCGATGGCTTCGGGGCCATACAGGCGCTTGAGCCCGCTCATCGGGTTCATGCGGTTGATGTCGGGCATCATCGCCTTGGCCGACCAGCGCAGGCCGCCCATCACCACCGGTGCAAGGAAACTGGCCAGCAGGCAGACCAGCACCAGCGGAGCGATCACCCACATCAGCTGCAGCAGCAGGTCGCCGAAGTGGCCGAACAGCGCCTTCGGGTGCTGGCGCAGGCTCTGCTCGGGGCTGAGCGCATGGCGCATCCAGGCGCTGGCGCCGCTGGCCATCGAGCCGCTCATGGCCATCACCGCGATCACCCCGGCGCCGAACACGGCGGCCGTGCCCAGTTCACGCGAGCGCGGCAGGTTGCCCTGTTCGCGGGCGTCGCGCAGGCGTTTTTCTGTCGGTTGTTCGGTTTTTTCGCCGGCGGATTCGTTCTCGGACATCACAGGCACTGCAGCAGGGGATGCCGGAGTGMGTGCAAGAATCGTTCCGTCACGGCGGCGCGGGGCATCCACGCATGGCGTGGATCTACCGGGTTTGGGTCCACGGGAAGGGCCATCCACGCATGGCGTGGATCTACTGGGGATTACGGGGGCTGGCCAGCTCCACCCGTGGCCGCGGCAGGTCGTGCAGCTGCATGAAGCGGGCCGCGTCCACCGGGCGGCCCAGCAGGAAGCCCTGCAGGTAGTCGCAGCCGAGGCGCTCCAGGTAGGCGCGCTGCGCGGCGGTTTCCACGCCCTCGGCCACGATGTCCATGTCCAGCGCATGGCCCAGCGCAACGATGGCCGACACGATCACCACGTCTTCGGCGCTGTGTTCCAGGTCGCGCACGAATGCGTGGTCGATCTTGATTTCGGTGGCCGGCAGGCGCTTGAGGTACAGCAGGCTGGAGTAGCCGGTGCCGAAATCATCGATCGAGATGCCCACGCCCAAGGCGGAGAAGCTCTGCAGCAGGCGCAGGCTGGTATCGGTATCGCGCATCACAGTGCTTTCGGTGATCTCCAGCACCAGGTTGCGCGGGGCGATCGCGTAGCGCTCGATCACCTCGCGCACGTCCTGCAGCAGGTGCGGCGAACTGAACTGCACCGGTGACAGGTTCACCGACATCGTCCAGCCTTCGTGGCCGGCATCGTGCCACTGCCGCAGCTGCTGGCAGGCCTGGTCCAGCGCCCAGCGGCCGATCTCGTTGATCGCGCCACTGCGCTCGGCCAGGCGGATGAAGCGGTCCGGCGGAATCAGGCCCTGTTCCGGATGACGCCAGCGGATGAGTGCTTCGGCACCGGCCACCTTCTGCGTAGCCACGCGGATCTTCGGCTGGTAATGCAGGAACAGCTGTTCGCTGCCGATTGCCCGCCGCAGGTCGGCCAGCAGGCGGAACTGCTGCTCGGCGCTGTCGTTCATCCAGTCGGCGAACAGCACGAACGCGTTGCGGCCCGACTCCTTGGCCTGGTACATCGCCGCATCGGCAAAGGCCATCAGCTGGCGTTCGCTGGCGGCATGGTCGGGGCATATCGCGATGCCGATGCTGGCGGTCACCTGCAGTTCGTTGTCCGGCAGCAGCGGGCCGCTGCCCACTGCCTGCAGGATGCGACGGGCCAGGGTAGGCAGGTCCTCGTCATGCTCGATACGCACCACCAGCACGAATTCGTCGCCACCCAGCCGTGCCAGCAGGT
>NZ_JBFRFE010000442.1:0-3611 GCF_052114665.1 Stenotrophomonas sp. 2YAF22
GTCTTCTATATTCGGCGCCGAACGCTCCCCCCGCGCGTGGAACCTGCTGCCGATGACCCTTCCGTACTTCTCCCTGCCTGCCGCGGGCTGGCGCCGGCCGCTGCTGGTGCTTGCCCTGGCTACCCTGCTGGCCGGCTGCGGCAAGGACGCGCCCAAACCAGGCAGGGCGACGCCGGAAGTTACCGTGCTGACGCTGCAGAACCAGGCGCTGGCGCTGGAGCAGGAGCTGCCGGGACGCACCATCGCCTCGCAGGAATCGGATGTACGCCCGCAGGTGGACGGGGTGCTGGTGAAGCGGCTGTTCGAGCAGGGGCAGCTGGTGAAGGCCGGGCAGCCCCTGTTCCAGATCGAGCCGGCGCTGTACCAAGCCGCCCTGAACGAGGCGCAGGCCAACCTGAAGACCGCCGAAGCGGCCGCCGTGACCGCGCGCCTGCGGGCGCAGCGGATGCAGGCGCTGGGCAAGGACCAGCTGGCCGCGCGGCAGGACGTGGACGATGCCATCGCCAGTGGCCAGCAGGCGGATGCGGCGGTGCAGGCTGCGCAGGCGGCGCGCGATACCGCCAGCACGCGGCTGGGTTTTGCCACAGTCACCGCTCCGATTGCCGGTCGCATCGGGCGCGCGCTGTTCACCCCGGGTGCGCTGGTGACATCCGCCCAGGCCGATCCGCTGGCGCGGATCCAGCAGGTGGATCCCATGAACGTGGACATCACCCAGTCCAGCAACGAGTACCTGGCGTTGCGTCGTGCCATTGCCGAGGGTGGCGTGCAGGCCAACAGCGCGCCGGTGCGGCTGCGGCTGTCCGATGGCACCGACTACCCGCTGCCGGGCACGCTGGAGTTCGCCGACATCGATGTGCAGCAGGAGACCGGCAGCATCACCCTGCGTGCGCAGTTCCCCAACCCCGAAGGACAACTGCTGCCGGGCATGTACGTGCGCGCGCAGGTGGGCCAGGGCACGCAGCAGCAGGCGCTGCTGGTGCCGCAGTCGGCGGTGGACCGCAGTGCCAAGGGCGAGGCGCAGGCGTGGCTGGTCGACAAGGAGGGCAAGGCGCGGCTGCGTACCTTCCGCACCGCCCGCGCGGTCGGCAACCAGTGGCTGGTGCTTGATGGCATCAGYGCTGGCGAGCAGGTGGTGGTGGCGGGGGCGCAGGGCCTTGCCGACGGCATGCCGGTGCGGATGAAGACGGCGCCCGTGACTGCGCCGGCCGGAAAGGACTGAGCGCATGCTGCCGCGCTTCTTCATCCACCGCCCCGTATTCGCCTGGGTACTGGCGATCTGCATCATGGCGTTCGGCACGATTGCGGTGACCCAGCTGCCGGTCGAGCAGTACCCGGACATCGCACCGCCGCAGGTCAACATCACCRCCAACTACACCGGCGCGTCTGCACAGACGGTGGAAGACAGCGTCACCCAGGTGATCGAACAGCAGATCAAGGGCATCGACCACCTGCTCTATTTTTCCTCCACCAGTTCGTCTTCGGGGCAGGCGCGGATCACGGTCACCTTCGACCAGAGCGCCAACCCCGATATCGCCCAGGTACAGGTGCAGAACAGCGTCAACCAGGCCATCAACCGCCTGCCGCAGGAAGTGCAGCAGCAGGGTGTGACCGTGGCCAAGTCGCAGGGCGACTCGCTGATGGTGGTTTCGCTGTACGACACCAGCCGGCGCATGGAGCGGGTGGACGTTTCCGATTTCCTGGTCAGCAACGTGCAGGACCCGATCAGCCGCATTGCCGGCGTCGGCGAGATCAATGTGTTCGGTTCGGCCTATGCGATGCGGGTGTGGCTGGATCCGCACAAGCTGCGTGCCTACGACCTGATGCCGTCGGATGTACGCAGCGCGATCCAGGCACAGAACACCCAGGTCACTGCCGGCGAGCTGGGGGCGTTGCCGTCCAGTGCGACGCAGAGCCTCAATGCCACCGTCACCGCGCAGTCGCGCCTGCAGACTCCGGAACAGTTCCGCGCGATCATCCTGCGCACGCTGCCCAGCGGCGCGGCGGTGCACCTGGGCGACGTTGCGCGGGTCGAGATCGGCGCGGAGAATTACCAGACCAGCAGCTTCCTCAACGGCTATCCGGCTGCGGGTTTCTCGGTGACCCTGGCCTCCGGCGCCAACGCGCTGGCCACTGCCGATGCAGTACGCGCGGAGCTTGAACGGCTGCGGCCTACGTTCCCGCCCGGGCTGCAGGTGGCCTATCCACGCGACAGCACGCCGTTCGTACGGGTCTCCATCGAAGGGGTCATCCACACCCTCATCGAGGCGATCGTACTGGTCGTGGTGGTGATGTTCCTGTTCCTGCAGAACCTGCGCGCCACCCTGATTCCTGCGATCACGGTGCCGGTGGTGCTGCTGGGTACCTTCGGCGTCCTCGCGGTGGCCGGTTTCACCATCAACACCCTGACGCTGTTTGCGATGGTGCTGGCCATCGGCCTGCTGGTCGATGACGCGATCGTGGTGGTGGAGAACGTGGAACGCATCATCCACGAAGAGCATCTGCCGCCACGCGAGGCAACCGAGAAGTCGATGGGCGAGATCACCGGTGCGCTGATCGGCATCACCGTGGTGCTCGGTGCGGTGTTCCTGCCGATGGCGCTGTTCGGCGGTTCCACCGGCATCATCTACCGGCAGTTCTCGATCACGATTGCATCGGCCATGACGTTGTCGGCGCTGGTCGCGCTGACCCTGACACCAGCACTGTGCGCGACCCTGCTCAAGCCCTCGTCGGCGCAGAAGCCACCGGGGCGCTTCTTCGCCGCGTTCAACCGTGGCGTCGACCGCAGCCAGTCGGCCTACCAGGGCAAGCTCGGTGGCGTGGTGTCCCGTCCGCGGCGCTGGATGGCGTTCTACCTGCTGCTGGTGATCGCCATGATTGCCTTGTACGCACGCATGCCCACCGGCTTCCTGCCGGTGGAGGACCAGGGCCAGGTGACCTTCCAGTTCTCCACGCCGGAAGGCACGCCGATGGCGCGCACCGAGGCGCTGGGCGAGCAGATCAGCCGTTACTTCATGGAGCACGGGAAGCAGAACCTGGACGTGGTGTTCGTGGTGGTCGGTCGCAACAACGCCGGTACCGGCCAGAATGCGGGGCAGGGCTTCCTGGCACTCAAGCCCTGGGACGAGCGCAAGGGCGACAACACCGCAGCGGCGATCATCGCGCGCGCCACTGCCTATTTCCGCAAGCTGCCCGATGCCAAGGTCAACGTGCTGGCGCCGCCGGCAGTGCGCGGCCTCGGGCAGTCCAGCGGTTTCGAACTGTGGCTGCAGGACACCAGCGCGGCCGGACGCGTGGCGTTGCAGGCCGCGCAGGAGCAGGTGGTACGCGCGGCCGGCGAAGACGACGGACTGACCTCGGTGCGATTGAACGGGCTGGGCGACAAGGCCGAGCTGCGGCTGGACATCGACCACGCCCAGGCCAGCGCGCTGGGCCTGGCACAGGCCGACATCAATTCCACGCTGTCTGCCGCCTGGGGTGGCAGCTACATCAATGATTTCCTGGATCGCGGCCGGGTCAAGCGTGTCTACATGCAGGGCGACCAGCCTTACCGCCACTGGCCGATGTCGTCGGGCACGCTGCGGTAAGGCTGGTCGCCCTGCATGTAGACACGC
>NZ_JBFRFE010000443.1:0-3609 GCF_052114665.1 Stenotrophomonas sp. 2YAF22
GGCACCATCGGCGGCAACGCTGGCGGCGTCACGGTGAGCAGCGGCGGTGTACTGTCGCCCGGCAACGGCCCGGGCAATGGCAGCAGTGGCGGCAATGGTACGGGCACGATTACCGTGGGTGGCAACCTGACCCTGGCACCGGGCAGCACGCTGTCGGTCGACCTGGGCGCTACCGGCAGTGACGTGGTGCAGGTGGGCGGCAGCGCGAACATCGGTGGCGCATCGGTGGTGGTCAATGCCATCGACCCGAACACCAGCTACCAGCAGGGCCAGCAGTACACGATCATCAACGCAGGCGGCGGCGTCAGCGGGCAGTTCGTGCCGCCCACCACCACCTCGGCGTTCCTCTCACTGAGCCCGGTCTACACAGCAAATGCCGCGCAGCTGAAGATCGATGTGAAGCAGACAGCGGCCTTCGTCACGGCTGCGCAGACCCGCAACCAGCTGGGCGTGGCATCGGCGCTGGACAGCCTGCCGCAGACCGGCGCGGCGCTGGGCCTGTACAACACGCTGCTGGCCTACGACACCGCCACCGCGCGCAACGCGTTCAACCAGCTCTCCGGTGAAGTGCATGCAGCCAGCCGTGCAGTGCTGCTGTACGACAACTACCTGGAAGAGGGCATCCGCCAGCGTCTTGGCAGCGAGTTGCCGACGGTGCGTGGCGAGCGTGCTTCGGCATGGCTGGCGGGTAGCGGCAAGGTGTTCAAGCAGGACGGCGATGGCAACGGTGACGAGATCCGTGCCAACCGCAATGCACTGATGGCTGGCGTCGATTGGAAGCTTGGCGAGCATGTGGTGCTGGGTGCCGCGGCGGGCAGCGAGCGGCTCGATACACGGCTGTACGATCGCCAGTCGCGTGCACGCCTGCGTGGCAACACCTATGGACTGTATGCGCAGGGCGAGTGGAACAACGGATTTGCGGTCGGTGGCAGTGTGTCGCGCGGCGATTACCGCACGCGCACCACGCGTGAAGTGCCGCTGCTGGCACAGACGCTGCACAGCCGCCAGGATTCGGATGTCACCATCGCCCAGATCGAAGGCAGCTGGACCTGGACCCATGGCAGGACGCAACTGCAGCCGTATGTGCAGTTCACCAAGCACTGGGTGGACAGCGATCGCGCGGTGGAGCAGGGCGGCAGCGCGGCGCTGGTACTGGAGGGCGGCAAGGACACGCTCAATGTCAGCACCGTCGGCGTACGCGGCCGCTGGGATGTGGGCAGCGGCGAGCGCTATCCGGCACAGCTGACGGTCGGGCTGGGCTGGCAGCACGCGTCCGGTGACACCGACGTAGCCAGTCGGCAGAGCTTCGCCGTCGGTGGCACTGCGTTCGATGCCTACAGTGCCGTGATGGCGCGCAACGCACTGGTCAGCCAGGTCGGTGTGGCCGTCGGCCTGGGGCGCAGCAGCCAGCTGTCGCTGTTCGTGCAGGGCCAGCATGGCGACGGTCGCAACGATATCGGCGGCCAGTTGAACCTGCGCGTCGGGTTCTGAGCCAGTGCGTGACTTCGACGGATCCACGCCATGCGTGGATCCGTCGAGAGCCGGGTTACAGCACCCGCTGCATCTCCACGGCGTCGATTCCGGCGCCGTGGCCATCGGCTACCACGCGTACCACCTGGAAGCCGAGGCCGGCATAGAAGCCCTGCGTGTGCTGGCTGGTGCTGAGCGTGATGCGCTGGACCGATGGGTCTGCTTCAGCCTGATGCAAGCGGGCCACTGCCAGCGCGCGTCCCAGCCCCTGTCTGTGGCGACTTCGTTCGACCATGCCCCAGCACAAGCTGGCGCTGCCATCGCCGCAGTGCCAGAGGCCGCCGCAGGCCACCACCTGGCCCTCGACCTCGATCACCTGGAAGGCGCGTGGCACGGCGTGTTCGTGCAGGAAGCGCTCGAAGTCACCCCGCTCTGCGGGTGCGAAGTAGGTGGGCACGTTGCTGTCGAAGATCGACAGGCAGGCGGTGACGTCGGTGCAGCGGTAGGGGCGGGGTGTCATGAATGACTGTCATCGTGGTGGCGAGCACATTGTGCGCGAGGTCCGCACCAGTGATGTCCGGATATGGCGAGCCCGGAAACCGGTTCGGGCGCAGACTGCGGGTCCCCGTCATCAGGAGGTTCCATGTCCAACGTTCACCAGAACTTCGTTCAACTCCATCAACGCGCTGGTCTTTATGTGCTGCCCAACGTATGGGATGCCGGTGGCGCCCGCCTGGTCCAGCAGCTGGGAGCTGTCGCGGTGGGAACATCGAGTGCTGCCATGGCGTGGTCCTGCGGTTATGCCGATGGCGGTGCGCTGCCGGATACCGCGCTGCTGCAGCGGGTTTCAGAAATTGTTGGTGTGACCTCGCTGCCGGTCACGGTCGATATCGAGGACGGTTACAGCGATGTCCCCGATGCGGTCGCTGAGCGGGTGCTGCGCCTGGTGGAGGCGGGTGCGGTAGGGATCAACATCGAAGACGGTGCCGGCAGCCCTGCGACGCTGGTGGGCAAGATCACCGCCATCCGTTCGGCGCTGGGCGGACGATCGCTGTTCATCAATGCGCGCACCGATGTGTATCTGCGCGGCCTGGCTGAAGAGGATGAGGCGGTCAGGATGAGCATCGATCGGCTGCAGGCCTATGCACGTGCCGGTGCCGACGGCGGCTTCGTGCCGGGACTGCGCGCGCTGGACGAGGCTGCTGCGGTTGCCGGCGCCGTGCCGCTGCCTCTCAACCTGATGTGGTTGCCGGGGATGGCGTCGTTTGCTGCGCTGTCGCTGGCCGGCGTGCGGCGGTTGAGCGCTGGCCCGGCCTTGTTCATGCACGCATGGACGGCGATGGCTGCGGCGACCAGGGATTTTCTCGGCGACGCGATGGCGATGCCGGAGGGGGCGCCGGGGTATGCGGCCTTGAACCAGCTGTTCAGCGAAAGGTGAGGGCGACAAAGCGGGGCGTGCCGGCAGGCTCAACCACGGGCGGGTAGTCGATGCGACCGGGCCGAGGCATCCACGCATGGCGTGGATCTACTGCCATATCTGGAGGAACAAGCCCCTCTGTTGAGGGGCTGCCCCGGCAGGGGCGGGGAGAGGCAGGCAAAGGGAGGGGCCCGAACGTTGCGCAGCAACGTTTGGGGCGACGTGCGGAACGCGCGTCGCGTCCCCAGCCAGATAAATAAAAAAGGCCACCCGAAGGGCAGCCTTTTTTATTTATCTGGCGGAGAGAGGGGGATTGCTGGGTGCATCCCTGCACCCAGCCCTTCCGCGCTGCGCGCTGCAGGGCCAGCCTTCGGCTGTCCGGTTCTGCTCCTGCAGAACCGTCGAACCCCGGCGGGGCTTCTCTCGCCCGATGCTCTCCACCAGACAAATGAAGAAGCCGCCCAGAGGGCGGCTTCTTCATTTGTCTGGCGGAGAGAGGGGGATTCGAACCCCCGAAGCGCGGTTTAGACGCTTACACACTTTCCAGGCGTGCTCCTTCAACCACTCGGACACCTCTCCGGATCCCTGCCATCGGCAAACGCCTCAGCAGGGGCGCAAATTCTAGCGGGCGCAGCGGCAGGACACAAGCACTGGTTTGCAGGGCGAGAGGGCTGGACAGGCGTGGCACAATGGAACATCCGATGGAAGACGGTGGCCTGATG
>NZ_JBFRFE010000444.1:0-3608 GCF_052114665.1 Stenotrophomonas sp. 2YAF22
GCAGGACATCGCGGCAGCCCCGACGAGCAGCCAGGGCCAGGCCCCGGCCACGGCAGGCAACGACTCACGTGCAGCCGATATCACCAGCGGTTCCAGCAGCGCCCCCAGCAACGCAAACGGTAGCGATGCCACGCAGCCGGCGCGCACCGCGGTGCTGGCGGTGCCGGTGGCCGACGCCAACCGGCTGCTGCTCGGCGCACAGCAGGGCAAGCTGTTCCTCGCCCTGCGCAATCCCGCCGATACCGGCCTGCCGGATGTGGCGCTGTTCCCACAGGCGCGCGGCGTGCTGGACCCGGTGCGCGGCCTGGACAACGAGCAGCAGCAGGCCCTGCAGCGACCGGAGAACAACGCCTACGCCGGCCTGGATGGCGATGCGCTGGCTGGCCGCGGCAGCAGCGTGCAGCGCAGCGTCCACGAAACGCCGGCGCGTGCACCGGTGCAGCGTCGCTCGACGCCGCGACCGGCGAGCATCGAAATCATCCGCGGCGACACTGCTGCCCCCCGTGGCTCCCTTTGACCCTTGCCGAGAGCGCACATGACTGAACGTCGCCACCGCCTACGCCCCACTGTCCGCCAGCGCTGGCTGGCCCTGCTGCTGGTGCTGCTGGCACCGGGTGCGAGCGTGGCTGCCGACGATCTGCTGCTGCAGACCCGCGAACAGCGGCCATGGACGCTGCCGGCCGACCTGGAACGGGTTGCCATCGCCGACCCCGGCGTAGCTGACATCGTGATGCTGCGCGGCGCACGCCAGGCGCTGCTGGTAGGCAAGGCCCCCGGCACCACCACCCTGCTGCTCTGGCATCGCAAGCAGAGCGAACCGCAGCGCGTGCAGGTGCGGGTGCAGAGTGCCGTGCAGGGCGCCGCCGATGCCGGCTCCAGCGGACTGGTGTTCACCCAGCAGGACCAGCAGGGGCTGCTGCAGGGAAGCAGCGACAGCGTGCTGGCGCACATGCAGGAGCAGAAGACCGCGGTGATGGCGCTCGGCAAGGACGGCAGCCTGGCCGATGCCTCCACCATCAGCAGCGGCGGCGTGGTGCAGGTCGAGGTGAAGGTGGTCGAGTTCAACAAGACCGCGCTGAAGCAGATCGGCATCAACTTCCAGAACCGCAACGGTGGTTTCGCCTATGGATTCGCGCGGCCGGGCGGGCAGCTGCCAGGCAACACCGGCATCCTGCCTGGCATGAAGGAAGGTGAGTCCAGCAACGAAAGCGAGTCCCCGATCTCCTCGGCGTTCAGGCTGGTGTTCGGTTCGACCAAGGGCTTGTGGAACGCCGATGTCGACCTGCTGCAGGCCAACGGCATGGCGCGCGTGCTGGCCGAGCCTACGCTCGTTGCGCTGTCCGGGCAGAGCGCCAGCTTCCTGGCCGGTGGCGAACTGCCGATCCTGGAGCCGCAGGGGCTCGGCACGACAACGGTCACCTACAAGCCCTTCGGCATCGGCCTCACCGTTACTCCCACCGTGCTCTCACCGAACCGCATTGCGTTGAAGGTTGCGCCGGAAGCCAGCGACCTGGACTACACCAATGCGATCGCGCTCAACGGCGTGCAGATCCCTTCGATCACCACCCGCCGCGCCGACACCACCGTCGAGCTTGGCGATGGTGAGAGTTTCGTCATCGGCGGCCTGGTCAGTTCCACCGTGGCCTCGACGGTCAACAAGATTCCGCTGCTCGGCGATCTGCCGATCATCGGTACGTTCTTCCGCAACTTCGACTACAAGCGCCAGGACAAGGAACTGGTGATCATCGTCACCCCGCGGTTGGTACAGCCGATTGCCCGCAATACCGAACTGCCGCTGCCCGGCGATCGCGAAGCCAAGCCGAACATGCCCGAATGGGGCGCGTGGCTGCTTGGCCCGATCAGCCGCGATCCGGTTCCCGGTTTCTCGCGCTGACCTGCATGACGTCTCCGGTACTACGCCCATGCCCTACGCCACTGCCCTGCCGCTGCACCCGCAAGGACCACCGATGAACCTGGTCCTGTACGGGATCGACCGTGAACTGCTGCCACGCCTGGCTGCCAAGCTGCCGCCTGCCACGGCACTGCACTGGCAGGACAGCAGCGAGCCGACCTCGGCCCAGGACCTGCAGCGTGGCCCGCAGAACCTTGTACTGTTGGACTTCCGCCGGGAGCATGCCTCGGCATCGACGGTACTGGCGCAGCAGCTGCAGCAGACCCAACCCGAATTGACCCTGGTGGCCGTGGGCGCCACCAGCGCCGGCGAGGTGGAAGGCGTGGTGATGGCGCTGCGCGCCGGCCTGCGCGATGTACTGGACCTGGACAGTGACAACACCGGCATCGAAGCCGCCCTGCGTCGCGCTTTGTCACCGCGCCCCGCCGCAAGCGCACAGCAGGCGCACAAGGCGCGCCTGATCGTGCTGCTGGGCGTGCGCGCCGGCGTCGGCACCAGCACGTTGGCCGCACACCTGTCGGTGCTCGCACAGCAGACCCGCACCCTGGCCCAGGGCGATGCCGCCGTGCAGGACGGGCTGCTGATGGAGCTGGCGCAGCCGGCCGGCGACCTCGCCCTGTACCTCAACCTGGACAGCCGCTTCCACTACGAAGATGCGCTGCGCAATGCCAGCCGCATCGATGCCACCCTGGCCCGCACGGCGATGGCCCGGCACACCAGCGGACTGGTCCTGCTCGACCGTGCCAGTGGCAGCGACGCACTGCCGCCGTCCGATCCTGGTGCGCTGCTGCAACGACTGCGCGGCGTGTTTTCCAGCGTACTGTGCGATGCCGGTGGCTGCCCGCTGCGGCAGCTGCCGCCGCTGCTGCTGGACCAGGCCGATGAAATCTGGCTGGTGGCCGACGCATCGATCGCCACCCTGGTGTCGCTGGACCACGCCCTGAAGCACCTTTCCGGCCAGCGCGACCGCGAGAAGCGACTGCAGCTGGTGATCAACCGCCACGACGACAACAGTGGCATGAGCCCCGAACAGATCGCGCGCCGCTTCGAGCTGCCGCTGCTGGCCACCCTGCCCGAGCGGTCGCGGGTACGCGCCTCCGCCAGCCATGGCCATCTGCTGCTGCAGGATGCGCCGCGCGACCCGTACCTGCGTGCCCTCGCCCCGCTGGTGCAACGCCTGGATCCGGCTGCCTGCCCGGTCCAGGCGCACGGCCTGCGGGAAAGACTTGCCCTTGCCCTGGGTGGATCGCAATGGAAGACAAAGTGACCCCGTTCCCGCACGTTGTCGCCCGCAGCACGGTGCCGGAGCATGCACCGGGCAGCCTGCCGTTCGCACAGACCGAGCAGTACCAGAAGGTGCTGTCGGCCGCGCACGAGCATCTGCTCAACAGCATCGAAGACGAGCGCATCGACATCGATTCCTGGGCCCCCGACACCATCGCCCGCTGGGTGGAAGTGCAGACGGTCAGTTTCATCCAGGAATGGCGCATCCCCATCAACGAAGAAGAAATGCAGGTGGTGGCCGAAGGCCTGGTCAAGGAGCTGACCGGGTTCGGCCCGCTCGATGACCTGCTGCATGACCCCACCATCGAAGACATCCTGATCAATGGCTTCAAGGATGTGCATGTCTCCCAGGGCGGGCAGCTCAAACGCGCGCCACAGCGCTTCACCGATGACACCCACCTGCTGCGCATCC
>NZ_JBFRFE010000445.1:0-3605 GCF_052114665.1 Stenotrophomonas sp. 2YAF22
ACATTGCCCCCACCCGGTACAATCACCGCTCTGTTTTCCCCCAACGCACCGGAGCGACCCATGTCCCGCCAGATCATCAACACCGAAAAGGCCCCGGCCGCCATCGGCCCGTACTCGCAGGCCGTGCGCGCCGGCAACACCGTGTATTTCTCCGGCCAGATTCCGCTCGACCCGGCCACCGGCGACATCGTCGGCGTCGGTGACGTCGAAGCGCAGGCCCGTCGTGCCTTCGACAACCTCAAGGCCGTGGCCGAAGCCGCTGGCGGTTCGCTGGACAAGGTCGTGCGCCTGGGCCTGTACCTGACCGACTTGGCCGAATTCGCCAAGGTCAACGCGGTGATGCAGGACTACTTCCAGGCCCCGTTCCCGGCCCGTTCCACCATCGAAGTCTCCGGCCTGCCGAAGGGCGCCAACTTCGAGGTCGACGCGGTGATGGTCATCGACTGACCGCCACGTGGCACGCAAGGCGGCGGTCACCCCGGCACTGGCACYGTCCGGTGAAGCATCGCTTGCGATGCTCGCCGGCGTCGGGCCGGCCGTGGCCGCCAAGCTGCAGGCGCGTGGCCTGGCCACCCTGCAGGATCTCTGGCTGCACCTGCCGCTGCGCTATGAAGACCGTACCCGGCTGACCCGCATCGAAGACCTGCGCAACGGCATTCCGGCGCAGGTGGAAGTGCGGGTGGTCGCCGTCGAGCGCGGCATGCGCTACCGGCCGATGCTGAAAGTAGCGGTGGAGGATGAAGGGCAGGGCACGCTGGTGCTGCGCTTCTTCCATTTCCGCCAGCAGCAGGTCGGCCAGTTCGCGGTCGGCAACCGCCTGCGCTGCTTTGGTACGCCCAAACCGGGGCACCTCGGGTTGGAGATTGTCCATCCCAGCTACCAGGTACTGGGCCGCAACGACGATCCCGATCTCGGCGACCGCCTCGACCCGGTGTATCCCACCGTCGAAGGTGTCGGCCCGATGACGATGCGCAAGCTGATCGGCCAGGCGCTTGATCGCCTGCCGGAAGAAAGCACGCTGGAACTGCTGCCGACCGGCTGGCTCGAGGGCCTCGGCCTGCCATCGCTGCGCAGTGCGCTGCTGACCGTGCATCAACCACCGCCGGATGCAGACCTGGCCGCACTTGCCGCCGGTACCCATCCAGCGCAGCGCCGGCTGGCAATGGAAGAACTGCTGGCGCACCACCTCAGCCTGCGTCGCCAGCGCATTGCGTTGCAGGCGCATCACGCGCCGCCGCTGGCCGGTCCCGGCAAGCTGGCCAAGGCGTTGTTGAAGCAGCTGCCGTTCGCCTTGACCGGCGCGCAGGCACGTGTGTTCAAGCAGATCCGCGAAGACCTTGCGCGCCCCAGCCCGATGTTGCGGCTGGTGCAGGGCGATGTCGGCTCGGGCAAGACCGTGGTGGCGGCATTGGCAGCGATGCTGGCGGTGGAACAGGGCAAGCAGGTCGCACTGGCCGCCCCCACCGAACTGCTGGCCGAACAGCATCTCAACAACCTGCGCGGCTGGCTGGAGCCGCTGGGCGTGCGCATCGCCTGGCTGGCCGGAAAGGTCACCGGCAAGGCGCGCGCAAAGGTGATGGAACAGGTCGCCAACGGCGAAGCGCAGGTGGTCGTGGGTACCCACGCGCTGATGCAGGAGGCGGTGGTATTCCACGATCTGGCGCTGGCCATCGTCGATGAGCAGCACCGCTTCGGCGTGCACCAGCGCCTGGCGCTGCGCGACAAGGGCAAGGGCGGCAACAACGTGCCGCACCAGCTGGTGATGACCGCCACGCCGATTCCGCGCACGCTGGCGATGTCCGAATACGCCGATCTGGATGTATCGGCCATCGACGAACTGCCGCCGGGCCGCACGCCGGTGCAGACCGTGGCACTGAACAACGATCGCCGCCCCGAGCTGATCGAGCGTATCGCCCTGGCCTGCCGCGAAGGGCGGCAGGTGTACTGGGTGTGCACGCTCATCGAAGAAAGCGAAGAACTGGATGCCACCCCGGCACAGGCCACCTACGAATCGCTGCAGGCGCTGCTGCCGGGCGTGCGCGTGGGGCTGGTGCATGGCCGGCTGAAAGCGGCCGAGAAGCTGGCGACGATGGTCGCGTTCAAGGCCGGCGACATAGACCTGCTGGTGGCCACCACCGTGATCGAAGTCGGCGTCGACGTGCCCAATGCCTCGCTGATGGTGATCGAGAACGCCGAGCGCCTGGGTCTGGCCCAGCTGCACCAGCTGCGTGGCCGCGTCGGCCGTGGTTCGGCGGTGTCGCGCTGCGTGCTGCTGTACCAGGCACCGCTTTCGCAGATGGCGCGCGAGCGCCTGCAGACCATGCGCGAAACCAACGACGGTTTCGTCATCGCCGAGAAGGATCTGGAACTGCGCGGTCCCGGCGAACTGCTGGGCACCCGCCAGACCGGCCTGGCCGGTTTCCGCATCGCCGATCTTGCGCGCGATGCGGGCCTGCTGCCAGGTGTGCATGAACTAGCCGAACGGTTGCTGGCGCAGCAACCGGCGCTGGCAGATCGCGTGGTGCAGCGCTGGATCGGCACCGCCGTGCGGTACGCCTCGGCGTAAGCTGTGTGGTCGGATCCCTTTGCATGGCAAAGGGCTCTGACCCCATGCCCTGGCGCTCATCCACGCATGGCGTGGATCTACTGCGCGCTGCGCGCGTGAGTCGAGCACGGCTCGACTCTACAGACAGCCTTCTCGACCATCTCGTGGATGTGTCGACCAAGGTCGACACCTACCAGTACAGGACGCTGTTCCGACAGGCCGCGGAAATCTGTCGAAGGCGGGGTGGATCCGGTTGCGGGGGTGTCCGCGGCATGGATGCCGCGGCCAAGCCTCCATGGATGGATTCACGRCGTCCCCCGCCACCGGGCCCACCCCGCCATCCCCCGGAACCGAGCTTTTGACGTTGACGTAGACGTTGATTCTGCGGGTGCCGGGCGCAGCCCGGCCGATACTTGCAACGGTCATCTTCCCGGTCCACACTTCGTTGCCGATCTGAAGACGGCAACGATGACCAAGAAGATCCCGCTGTTGATCGATACCGACCCCGGTGTCGACGACGCACTGGCCCTGCTGATGGCCTTCGCCGATGAACGGCATGACGTGGTCGCGCTGACCATCGCCGCCGGCAACGTAGGCCTGCAGTACACCGTCCGCAACGCCCTCAAGCTCTGCGACATCGTCGGCCGCACCGACGTGCCGGTGTTCGCCGGCAGTCCCGATCCGCTGCTGCATCCGTCCGTTGACGCCGCCCACGTGCATGGCCGTGATGGCTACGGCGACGTGGACCTGCCGCCGCCCAGTCGCCAGGCCGACGCCGAGCACGCCGCATTGGCGATCCTGCGTTTGTCGCACGAACATGCCGGCGAACTGATGCTGGTGATGCTCGGCCCGCTGACCAACCTGGCGCTGGCGCTGAAGCTCGATCCGACCCTGCCCCAGCGCATCAAGCGCATCGTGGTGATGGGCGGCGCAGTCACCTGCCACGGCAACATCACCCCCGCCGCCGAATTCAACATCGCCTTCGATCCGGAGGCGGCGCATGTGGTGTTCACCGCGTTCCCGCACCTGCTGGTGTCGGACTGGGAAGCCACCGTTGCCC
>NZ_JBFRFE010000446.1:0-3601 GCF_052114665.1 Stenotrophomonas sp. 2YAF22
GTGCTCATCCGCGTGCACGCAGCCAGCGTCAACGCGCTGGACACGAAGATCCGGCGTGGCGAGTTCAAGGCGGTCCTGCCGTATCGCCTGCCGCTGATTCTGGGCAACGACCTGGCCGGTACGGTGGAGCGTGTGGGCGCGGGCGTTTCCCAGTTCAAACCGGGCGATGAGGTATATGCACGTCCCGACGATGATCGCATCGGCACGTTCGCCGAGTTCATCGCGGTCAACGCGGGCTCTGTGGCGCCAAAGCCCGGCAACCTCAGCATGGTGGAGGCCGCCTCGCTGCCGCTGGTCGCACTGACCGCGTGGCAGACGCTTGTGGAAACCGCACAGCTGAAGCCAGGACAGAAGGTCTTCATCCAGGCGGGCTCCGGCGGCGTCGGCACCGTGGCCATCCAATTGGCCAAACATCTGGGAGCCTTCGTGGCGACCACGACCAGCACGGCCAATGTCGCATGGGTGAAGGAGCTGGGCGCGGATGTCGTCATCGATTACAAGCGGCAAGATTTCGCCTCGGAACTCCGCGACTACGATGTGGTGCTCAACAGCCTGGGCAAGGATGAACTGGAGCGCTCTCTGAAGATCCTCAAGCCGGGCGGACATCTCATCTCCATTTCGGGTCCGCCCACGCCCGCCTTTGCGACAACGCGCGGGCTCGCCTGGCCGCTCAAGCAGGTCATGCGTCTGCTCAGCCGTGGCATCCGCAGGAAGGCCAAGCAGAAGGGAGTGACGTATACCTTCGTCTTCATGCGAGCCGATGGGGCGCAATTGAGCACCATCACATCGCTTGTCGAATCCGGCGCGATCGCACCGATCATTGACCGGGTGTTTCCGTTCCAGGACACCCAAGGCGCGTTGGCTTATGTGGAGAGCGGGCGGGCGAAGGGCAAAGTGGTGGTGGAGCTGTAAAGCCGGGGCAGCTCAGGCGCGCGCTATATCATCTTCGCCTTGCGCCGTACGTTCAGGAGCAACGCTTCCTACCCCTTGCCAGACAGCGTGCCGAACGCATCAATGAGCTCGGCACGCTGGTTGGTTTCCGCGAAGAGAAACGCGATCGTGGCATCCTGCATGTTCGTGCAGGAGAACAACGATGCGGGCGACGGGACATCTTCTTGCAGCAACGGCTGTCACGCTGAAGGTCGGCGTGGTGTTCTGGGTACTGGTGGCCTGGCGGACGCCAGGTGGCGAGCCTTGGGACGCGCCTGCATTCTGGACCGTCGTCTATCCCATCGCACTGGGCATCGCCGCCGTTCTAGGCGCCTGTTTTCCCCGGCGGGCGTGGCTTTGGGGACTGTTGCTCATGGTGCTGCAGGTGCCGGTGGTGGCCGTGGTCTCGGGCTTTGGCCCGTTGTTGCTGGCCGGACTGGTATATGCACTGGTGCTGGCATTGCCTGCGATGGTCGTCGCGGCGGCGGCAGGGGCGCTGCGCCGTCGCCTGCGTGGCAGGGTCTGAAAGCTCAGCGCCTCGCCGGCTGCCACCCTGCTCGCATTGCATCCCCGGGGCTGCAGAACATGCGCTCGCCGCGACTCAGATCGATGCTGGTGCGCTCGTAGTCCCGCTGGCCGGGCACGTGGTAGATCTTCTTGCCCTGGCGGGAGATGTTGCCCTTGATGCGGCATCCGCCCGGCGCCGGCTGCGCGGCCACCGGGGCTTGTCGTACCGTCTGGTCACGCTTGCTGCGACGAAAGTCAGCTGGCATCTGGAACGGCCCCTGCCAGAGGTTCCGCTGATGCTGGCGCGCGTCGGCTTCGTCTGCGATGAATGCCGTCGCGTATTGGCGATACGCGACCGCCCAGCCGGAGCGCACCATCCACCGATTGACCGACGTCCCTTGGACAAAGCACTCCGCCACCACCCTGCCGTAGCGGTCGGTGTCCTTGGGCTGGCAACGAATGGTCTTGTCCAGCAGATACGCGTCCAGCACGCCGGCGGACCGCCGGCCACAGGGCCAGGGACGTCCGTCTTTGGCGGTGCATTGCTGGGCGCTTTCCGGCGCATCGATGCCCCAGAGGCGGATGCGCTGCTTGGCCACGGTGAGGGTGTCCCCGTCCGTCACCGTCGCGCGGCCGACCAGCTCTGCTGCCACACCAGGAACCGACGCAGAAACCAGAAGCAACACCACCAAACCCTTCAACACAACAACGACATCCTCTAAGCGCATGCTCGGGTGCGAGCACCAATTCAAACGGGGTGCGACACTCTAGCGGAAGTGGTCGGATGTCGCCTAAATATGAAGCGCCGGACCTGCCGACAACGTCGCCGCGCTCACCCTGACACGGAACGCAATGAGCAGGCTGGCGAGCAGCATCACCGCCGCTGCAACGGTGAGAACAGCAACAATGCCCCCCAGCCCGAACACCAGACCGCCCAAGGCGGCCCCCGCCGCGATGGAGGACTGCACCGCGGCGACCACCATCCCGCCGGCACTCTCGGCCTGGTCAGGCACCGCACGCGCGACCCAGCTCGACCACGCAACCGGCACGCCACCGAAGGCCAGGCCCCACAGCGCGACCAGCATCGCCAGCCCGACAACGCCCACCGGCAACAGGACCATGCCCAGCGCGGCTACCCCAACCAAGGCAGGCATGATCACCAACGTGACTTTCAAGCTGCGCTCCATGAGCCAGCCGGCCAGTAGTGTGCCGACAAAGTTCGCCACGCCGAACCCGAGCAGAATCAGCGCCAGGCCATCGGCGCTCATCTGCCCCAGGCTCTCCAGCGTCGGGCGGATATAGGTGAAGAGCGAGTACTGACCGGTGTGCGCCAGAACGCAGCCCAACATGCCGACCGCAACGCCTGGCCGGCGCAGGAGTCCCACCACCGACTCTGGGGCTGCAGCCTTGCGCGGGGCCATTCGGGGCAGCGTGAACCACTGGAACGCAAACGTGAGTGCACCTACCGCCGTCGCCGCCCAGAAGGCGCTGCGCCAGCCCAGCAGCCCACCGAGGTAGCTCCCCAAGGGAACCGACACCACCGTGCCGACCGCAATGCCGCTGAAGATGATGGACAGTGCGCGAGGCACGCGCTGCGGCGGCACCAACCGCATGGCCACGGCCGCTGCCATGCTCCAGAAACCGCCCAGCGCGATGCCCAGAAGGACGCGCATCACCAGCAGGACGCCCATGCTGGACGACAATGCGACCAAGGCGTTGGAGAGGATCATCAGACCCGTGAAACTCAACAGCACCAAGCGCCTGTCCATCGAACGGGTCAGCCGGGGCACAAGCAGGCCGGCGAACAGGGCCACTACCGCGGTGACCGTCACAGCTTGACCCGCCAACGCCTCCGACACCTCCAGGTCCGCCGCCATTGGCGTCAACAGGCTGGCAGGCAGATATTCGGCCGTGAGCAGCCCGAAGACACCCATGGCCAGCGAAAACACGGCCACCCATGCCGATGACGACGGCTCCCCGCTATCCCGGGTCACAGAATCAGGCGCGACCGCGGTATCCACTACGTTATTGCTCATCAAAGATCCCAGTGCATTCGTGCAGCCGAGAGTCTAGGGAGGCATGGCAGGATGATCTATGATTGTCCGGCCTGTATTTTTGATCGAAACCCCGAGTCGTCTCCATGAGTCACGCCCCACACCTGCCC
>NZ_JBFRFE010000447.1:0-3594 GCF_052114665.1 Stenotrophomonas sp. 2YAF22
GCGCCCAAGCACGGCTGCCGCATGGGCATCTGCAACAGCTGTACCTGTGAACGCGTCAGTGGCACCACCCGCCACCTGCGCACCGGCGACACCCAGTCCGAAACGGCCGTGCCGGTGCGGATCTGCGTGAGCGCGCCGACCACCGACCTGACCCTGGATCTCTGAGGACTCCGCTGCCATGACCCGCGCTACCGACCGTGCCCTGAGCCCTGCCGAGATGCAGACGTTTGGTGAGGAACTCGATGCGATCCGCGACCGTGTGATCGGCAGCCTCGGCGCCTCCGACACCCGTTACATCCGCCGCGTCGCAGCGGCTGTGCGCTGGTCCGGCGTGCTCGGCCGCAGCCTGCTGTTCCTGGGCGCGTTCTCTCCGTTGTTCTGGGCGCCGCTGCTGTGGCCGGCCTGCATCGCCGGCACGCTGCTGCTGGCGCTGGCCAAGATCCTGGAAAACATGGAGCTGGGCCACAACGTGATGCACGGCCAGTACGACTGGACCGGCGATCCCAAGCTCAACGGCAACACCTACGAATGGGACATCGTTGCCACCGCCGACAACTGGCGCAAGACCCATAATTTCCGCCACCACACCTACACCAACGTGCGTGGCATGGACGATGACATCGGCTATGGCCTGCTGCGCATCTTCCCGGAACAGCGCTGGAAGCCGTTCTACCTGCTGCAGCCGATCATCGCACCGATCTTCGCGCTGCTGTTCCAGTGGGGCGTGGCGGCGCAGGACCTGCGCCTGGGGCGCTGGTTCAAGGGCCGCATCAGCAGCCGTGCGATGTGGCTGCAGACCCGTCCGGTGGCACGCAAGATGATCCGCCAGGTGCTGAAGGACTACGTGTTCTTCCCGCTGCTGGCCGGTCCGTTCTTCCTGCCGGTGATGCTGGGCAACATGGTGGCCAACGGCCTGCGCAACATCTGGACCTACGTGATCATCTTCTGCGGCCACTTCACCGCCGAATCGGAAACCTTCCCGAAGGAATGCCTGCGCAATGAATCGCGTGGCCACTGGTACCTGCGCCAGCTGCGCGGTTCGTCCAACATCAGCGGTGGTTTCGTGATCAACGTGCTGTCGGGCAACCTCAGCCACCAGATCGAGCACCACTTCTACCCGGACCTGCCGGCCAACCGCTATGCGGCCATCGCCAAGGAAGTGAAGGAAATCTGCCGGCGCTATGGCCAGCACTACAACAACGGCTCGCTGCCGCGGCAGTTCACCCAGGTGGTCTGGCGTATCCTGCGCCACGCGTTCCCGAGCAAGCCGCGCCGCCTGCCGATGCCGGACATCATGCCGGCTCCGGCGTCGGCCAACGCCGGCTGAGTCTTCAGCCGGCCTTCGCCAACAGCGCAGGCGAATCGCGATCCAGCCTGCGCAGGAACACCTGCATTTCCTTGCGGGCCTGCTGGTCGCCCTTGCTGCCGGCCACGCTGAGCCCGCGCTGCCACGCTTCGCGCGCCGCCTGCGGCTGGCCACCAGCCAGCCAGGCCTTGCCCAGCAGCTTCCACGCCGCCGAGTAGTCCGGGTCCAGCACCACGCAGCGGCCCAGATGGGTGGCTGCGCGTACCGAGTCGCCGGCATCCAGCCAGCTCTTGCCCAGGCCGAAGCGCAGCAGTGCGCTGTCCTTGCCGGCGGCAAGCATCCTCTCCAGCGTTTCGATGTCCATCAGCGCACCTCCAGCAGGGTTTCCACCGGTCCCGCCTGGAAGCGGCCGCGATGGAACAGCAGCGGTGCGCCGCCTGCTTCCTGCACATCGACAATGCGCCCGGCCAGCAACAGGTGATCGCCGACCGGCCACTGCGCGTGGCGGGTGCAGGTGAGGTGGACCACGGCGCCGGCGATACGCGGTGGCGCGTCTTCGCCGTCGTCCAGCAAGGGCACATCGGTGAATCGATGGCGCACCTGCGGATCAGCGAATCGGCGCGCCAGGGCTTCCTGGCCGGCGCCGAGCACGCTGATCGCGAACCGGGTGGCGCGCTGGAACGTGGACAGGCTCTGCGCATGCAGGGCGAGGTTCCATAGCACCAGTGGCGGCTGCAGCGAAATCGGCACGAACGAGTTGATGGTCAGTCCCTGCGGTTTTCCCTGTGCGTCGCGGGCGCAGACGATCGCCACGCCGGTAGGGAAATGGCCGAGCAACCGCCGCAGCGCACGCGGCGGCAGGCTGACCGATGGCACCGGTGCCGGAGCGGGGAACACCCCCGCCCACGGCCCGGCGTATGCACCGGAGTCCGCGTTCATGCGGCCCTGGCCTGGCGGTAGCGCCGGCCGACCTCGGCCCAGTTGATGAGGTTGAAGAACGCGCCGATGTAGTCCGGGCGACGGTTCTGGTAATGCAGGTAGTACGCGTGCTCCCAGACATCCAGGGCAAGGATCGGGGTATTGCCGGAGGCGCCAGCCGATGCGCCCATCAGCGGGCTGTCCTGGTTGGCGGTGCTCTCGACCTGCAGGCGGCCTTGGTGATCGACGGTGAGCCACGCCCAGCCACTGCCGAAACGGGTCTGCGCCGCTTTGCTGAACGCCTCCTTGAAGGCGTCGTAGCCACCGAGGTCGCGATCGATGGCCGCGGCAAGCTCGTCATCGGCGGTGCCGCCATTGGCGCTGAGCACGGTCCAGAACAGGCTGTGGTTGGCGTGGCCGCCGCCGTTGTTGCGCACTGCACCGCGGATCGATTCGGGCAGGGCGTCGAGGTCGGCGATCAGGGTTTCTACCGGTTGTGCCGGCAGGCTCGCCTGTTCCAGCGCGGCATTGAGGTTGTTGACGTAGGCCTGGTGATGCTTGCTGTGATGGATTTCCATCGTGCGCGCATCGAAGTGCGGCTCGAGGGCGTCGTAGGCATAGGGGAGGGCGGGAAGCAAGTACGGCATCGAGACAGTCTCCGTGGGGAAGGCCAGGGGTATGGCCGTGGGGAGACTGTTATCGCACCTCAACATTGGTTGAGGTCAAGCGGGCAACGCAGCTTCAGTAGTGCCAGCCCATGGCTGGCAGCTTCATGTACTTCGAGCTGCCAGCCATGGGCTGGCACTACTGAACCCGCTTTTAGAACCCTCGCCGGCACTACCTGTATCCGTCGAATCCTGCGTCTGGCGTCAGCTCAACCATTCCTTGCAGCCGCTATCAACCTGATCACCACAGGCCGCCTGCATCCGCTGCTGCAACCGTGCCAGCGTGTCCGCACCCTTGTGCTTCGCGCTCCACGCATGCAGCTGCCCCGCCAACCGCTCGAAGCGCTGACGCGTGCGCTGGTGGTAGCCGGATGGCTGCTTGTCCAGCTCGGCGATCAACGCCTCGGTGGCCTGCTCGATACGCGGTGCATCATCCGGCGCCAGCCGCAGCAGGCCTTCCACGTACAGCACGCCCCACTGCACGCGCGTGGCAGGCCCCTGCGCGCCTTCATAGGCACGCTTCAGCCATTCCAGGGCGCCGGCGGTATCACCACGCTGCTCGGCCAGTTCGGCCAGCTCCGGCATGTAGTAGTAAGGCTGCTCGCTGCGCTTCAGCTCTGCCAGCAGCAAGGCCTCGGCGCCCGCATCGTCATCGACCTGACGCAGCGCGTAGACGGCGCTGCTGATGGTGGCCTGGCGCGCGTG
>NZ_JBFRFE010000448.1:0-3590 GCF_052114665.1 Stenotrophomonas sp. 2YAF22
ACCTGTGGAAGTCGCTGCGCGATACCGAATACGCCGACTGCCTGAGCCGGCTTCGCGCATGCCGTTGGCGATGTCGCGCACGTTGGAGATCTGCGAGCCCATGTGGAAGTGCAGCAGGCTCAGGCAGTCGGCGTATTCGGTATCGCGCAGCGACTTCCACAGGTCCAGCAGCTGGCGCGGCGACAGGCCGAACTTGGCCTTGTCGCCACCGCTGTTCTGCCACTTGCCGGCGCCCAGCGAGGCCAGGCGCATGCGCACGCCCAGGCCCGGCTTCACGTCCAGTGCCTTGGACTCTTCCAGCACCAGCTTCAGCTCGGACGGCTTCTCGATGACGATGAAGGTCTGCAGGCCCAGCTTGCGGCCGATCAGGGCCAGGCGGATGTACTCGCGGTCCTTGTAGCCGTTGCAGACGATCAGGCCGCCCGGGCGCGACAGCGCCAGCACGGCCATCAGTTCCGGCTTGCTGCCCGCTTCCAGGCCGAAGCCTTCACCGTGGTGGCTGGCCAGGGTGCCGGCCACGCCGCGGTGCTGGTTCACCTTGATCGGGTACACGGCGGTGTAGCCGCCCGGGTAGTCCCAATCCTGCTGGGCCTGGGCGAACGCCGCCTGCAGCTTGCCCAGGCGCTGGCCGAGGATGTCCGGGAAGCGCACCAGCAGCGGCAGCTTGGCACCGGCCGCGCGCGCGGCATCGACCACCTTGGGCAGCGACACCACCGGGCCATCCGCCCCGGTCGGTCTCACCACCATGTGCCCGGCCTGATCCACGTCGAAATAGCCATCCGCCCAGTGCGGGATCGAGTAGGTCTTGCGGGCTTGGTCGAGGGACCAATCGGTCATTGCAGTCGGCCTTGTGGCAAATAAAAGGGGGGGCATGATAACGCCTATATGCCCACAGGTTCGTTATCATGCGCGCCCGCGCCCGTGGCAGGTCTGAACCTGAACGGGCCGATCCGTCCGGATGCGTGGCACCCCGCCTTCAGCCCGGCTCCATCCCCTCCGAACAGGAATGCTTTCCCATGACTGACAACAGCAACTGGTACATCGAACACTTCGAGCGCACCGGCTCGGCCATCGGCTACCGCATCACCGGCAAGCTGGACGAAGTGCAGTCGCCGTTCCAGAAGATCGAGATCTTCCAGACCACCGACTGGGGCAACCTGATGACCATCGATGGGGCCATCATGCTGACCAGCAAGGACAACTTCTTCTACCACGAGATGATCAGCCACCCGGTACTGTTCACCCACGCCGCGCCCAAGCGCGTGGTGATCATCGGCGGCGGCGACTGCGGCACCCTGCGCGAAGTGCTCAAGCACAAGGGCGTGGAGAGCGTGACCCAGTGCGACATCGACGAACAGGTGACCGTGATGGCGCGCAAGCACTTCCCGGAACTGTGCGATTCCAACGACGACCCGCGCGCCGAGCTGATGTTCGACGACGGCGTGGCCTACATGGCCAACTGCCCGGCCGGCAGCGTGGACGTGGTGATCGTCGATTCGACCGATCCGGTCGGCCCGGGTGAAGGCCTGTTCAACAAGGCGTTCTACGAGAGCTGCTTCAAGGCCCTGAAGGACGACGGCATCCTGGTGCAGCAGTCCGAGTCGCCGCTGATGCAGCTGGAACTGATCAACGAAATGCGCACCGAAATGGACAAGGCCGGCTTCGGCTCGTTCAAGACCCTGCCGTTCCCGCAGCCGTGCTACCCCACCGGCTGGTGGAGCGTGACCCTGGCGCGCAAGGGCGACAGCAGCTTCGACTTCCGCCAGGCCGATTCGGCCGCCAAGACCTTCGATACCCTGTACTACACCGCCGCGCTGCACACCGGCGTGCTGGTGACCCCGCCGTTCGTGAAGGCGGCGCTGAAGTAAGGCGTGCCGACCAACGGTCGGCACCCACCCAAAGAAGAACCCGCGCTGGCGACAGCGCGGGTTTTTGTTTTTACGGGTAGTGCCGGCCGCTGGCCGGCAACCTCATCAAACCCAACGCATCAGAGCGCCCAGATACCGGCGATCACCGCCACCACCAGGCCCCACTTGATTACCTGATAGGCCACCACGCTGCGCTCGCGCAGCGCCTTGGCCTTCAGCCGCACCTTGTACACGCTGCCGAAGGCCTTGTTGACGCCACCGGTCGGGTCACCCGGCAGGTTCGGCGATGCCCCACCGGCCAGCAGCGTGGACGCCACCAGGCGGTTGAACAGGCCCGGCAGGCCGAAGCGCAGCGGGCGGGCGATATCGCAGAACAGGATCACCCGGTCATCGGGCGTCTCGTTGTGCGCATGGTGGATGTAGGTTTCGTCGAACATCATCCACTCGCCGTCGCGCCAGCTCTTCTTGATGCCGTCCACTTCGATGTAGCAGGCATCGTTGTTGGGCGTGGCCAGGCCCAGGTGCAGGCGCAGCGAACCGGCAAACGGGTCGCGGTGCGGGCGCAGCTCGCTGCCCGAGGGCAGCTGCGCGAACATCGCCGCGCGCACGTCCGGCAGCGATTCCAGCAGCGCGGTGGTCTTGGGGCACATCGCCTTGGCCGACGGGTGCGTGGGGCCGTACCACTTCAGGTAGAAGCGCTTCCAGCCGCGGCGGAAGAATGAATTGAAGCCGGCATCGTTGAACGTGCTGGAGGCAGCGATCGCCTGCGCATCGCGCAGCGCCAGTGCCTCGTCGCGGATCATCTGCCAGTTCTGCCGCAGCGGCTCCAGCTGAGGGAATTCCTTGCCCGGGTCCAGGAACGGCGTGGTCGGCACCTTGGAGAACATGTACATGACCACGTTGATCGGGGCCATGAAGCTGGAGTGGTCCAGCAACTGGCGCGACCAGCGCGCACGGACCTTGCCACGGAAGTGGATGTACAGCACGCAGGACACGAACAGCGCCGCAAGTACGATTTTGATGATCAAAACACTTTCCTCCAGCACGCGCCGGACAGGGAAACAGGGCGATGCGGCCGCAGGGCCGGCATCAGTGGGGGAACGCGGCAGGAGACGGAGACGTGCCGGGTGGGTGCGGCCGTCGATGTCGCGTGTAACAGCTTATGGTCGGCAGGCCGTGCGCCGGGGTCAAGCCAAGCGTGCGTGGGCCGCAGCGCTGCGCCGCGAGCGCTGCCGAACGCATCTGCAAACTATTGAAATTAAATTGCTTTTCGAAAAGTGAGACAGAATTGTCCGAAAAAGCGCGACGAACTGTTCCAGCCACGACGCCGACATTTCTCCGACAAATCGTGGAATAGCGAACTTGCCGGTACTAAAATTGACTTAACGAAAGTTTAGCCAGTTCCCCCCGTCGTACCGGTTCGCTTGACGCTTCAGCGCCGCCCACCGGGTCGCCCGAGACCCCACATGATCCCTTCCATCACCCCCTCCCCGTCCTGCGGCGATGACGCCGTGGCGCCGCTGCTGCTCAAGCGCGGTGAACGCTTCCTCGCCCCCGATGTCTACCGCACCTGCCTGGACGGCCGTCCGGCGGTGGTGAAGGACTACTCCCGCTACCGTGGCACCCCGGTGTCGCCGATCGCCCGCCTGATGGTGCACCGCGAGGCGCGCATGCTGGAGCGGCTGGGCGGCTGGAAGCACGCCCCGGCCCTGCTCGGCACCC
>NZ_JBFRFE010000449.1:0-3585 GCF_052114665.1 Stenotrophomonas sp. 2YAF22
GGATTGAGGGCTGGACCGGACCAGGTGGGCGTCAGACGCCCACCTGGTCCACTCCGAATCTTCGTCGGCAGTACCCTTTGGAAGCAGTCGTATGTTCAGCCCAGATACGTCCATCAGCGAATTCATTCCTCTGTCCTCGCATGTAGCCCCGAACGTGGTGAAGACCACGGGCGGCGACTATCTGTTGACCTGGCACCTGGAAGGGTTGCCGTTCGTGGGGCGCGAGGAGTGGGAGCTGGAACATCGGCATAACACCTTCAATCGGTTGCTGCAGACGCTGCGCGCGCCGGATTTCGTCAACGTCGCCTTCTGGGTGCATGACATCCGCCGTCGCCGCACGTTGAAGGGCAAGAGCAGCTACAAGCAGCGCTTCAACCAGGACGTGTCCGACCAGTACATGGGCATGCTGTCCTCGCAGCGCATCATGCAGAACGAGCTGTACCTGACCATGCTCTACCGGCCGGTAGTGGCCGGCAAGCGCTTCGTGGAGAAGTCGGCCAACGTCGACAAGCTCCGCGCCGAGCAGGAACAGGCCGTCGAGAAGCTGATGGAACTGGCTGGCAACGTCGAAGCCGTCATCCGCGACTACGCGCCGTACCGCCTGGGCATGTACGAAGCCAAGAACGGCGTGGTGTTCTCCGAGACCCTGGAGCTCTTCGGCTACTTGATCAATCGCATCGATGAGCCCGTGCCGGTGCTGTCGGCACCAGTGAAGGACTACCTGCCGGTCAGCCGGCACATGTTCTCGGCCAAGACCGGCGACTTCGTGATCAACACGCCCAACGGCGTCAATCACTTCGGCGCCATCCTCAACATCAAGGAGTATGCCGAGGGCACCTACCCGGGCATCCTCAATGGACTGAAGTATCTGGACTTCGAGTATGTCATCACCCATTCGTTCAGCCCGATGGGGCGCCAGGACGCGCTGAAGGTGCTCGACCGCACCAAAGGCATGATGATTTCCTCCGGTGACAAGGCCGTCAGCCAGATCGTCGAGCTCGACCAGGCGATGGACCATCTGTCATCTGGCAACTTCGTACTGGGCGAGTACCACTTCATCATGGCGGTCTATGGCGACAGCCAGGCCAAGCTGTCCCAGAACGTGGCTACCACCCGTGCCGAGCTTTCCAATGCCGGCTTCGTGACCACCAAGGAAGACTTGGCTGTCACCTCGTCGTTCTATTCGCAGATTCCGGCCAACTGGCGCTTCCGCACTCGCCTGGCCAACGTCAGCTCGCTGAACTTCCTCGGTCTGTCGCCACTGCACAACTTCGCCACCGGCAAGCAGCACAACAATCCGTGGGGCGACTGCGTCACCACGTTGCAGACGACCAACGGCCAGCCGTACTACTTCAACTTCCATGCCACCCATCCGTCGGAAAACTCGCTGGGTGAAAAGGCGATCGCCAACACCATGGTGATTGGTAAGTCGGGTACCGGTAAGACCGCGCTGATCAACTTCCTGCTCAGCCAGGTGCAGAAGTACGAGCCATCGCCGACCATCTTCTTCTTCGACAAGGACCGCGGCGCGGAGATCTTCGTGCGCGCTTGCGGTGGCAACTATCTGGCCCTGGAGAACGGCGCGCCGACCGGCTTCAATCCGTTCCAGTGCGAGAACAACGAAAGCAATGTGCAGTTCCTGGCTGACCTGATCAAGGTGCTGGCAGGCAAGCGCGAGTACAGCTCCCGCGAAGAAGAGGATATCTACCGCGCGGTGGAGAGCATGCTTGACACGCCGATGCACCTGCGCAGCATGACCAATTTCCAGAAGAGCCTGCCCAACATGGGCGACGACGGCCTGTACGCGCGCATGCGCCGCTGGACCTCGGGCAACTCGCTGGGCTGGGTGTTCGACAACCCGGTGGATACCGTGGACCTGAGCAAGGCCAACATCATCGGTTTCGACTACACCGACATCATCGACAACCCTGAAGTGCGCGTGCCGGTCATCAACTACCTGCTGCATCGCCTGGAGTCGCTGATCGACGGTCGTCCATTGATCTACGTGATGGACGAATTCTGGAAGATTCTGGACGGTGAGGGTGGCCTGAAGGAATTCGCCAAGAACAAGCAGAAGACCATCCGTAAGCAGAATGGCCTGGGCATCTTCGCGACGCAGAGTCCGGAAGATGCGCTGAAGAGCGACATTTCCGCTGCGCTGATCGAACAGACCGCAACGCTGATCCTGCTGCCCAACCCCAATGCCAGCAAGAGCGATTATATGGACGGCCTGAAGCTGACCGAGGCCGAGTTCAAGGTGGTCACCGCCTTGGATGAGCGCTCGCGCTGCTTCCTGGTCAAGCAGGGGCACGCGTCCAGCGTGTGCCAGCTCAATCTGCGCGGGATGGACGACATTCTGTCGGTGATCTCGGCGTCGACCGACAACATCGACATCATGCAYCGCGTSCTGCAGACAGCCGCAGTACGCGCACGAGTGACGGTGGATGAATTGACGCCGGAACAGTGGCTTGAAGATTTCTACAAGAATCGAAAGGGTTCGGGCAAAGGGGCCCAGTCCGATGCCGCCTGACGGCGGCGCGATCAGGAGACAGGCAAGTGGATGTCAATCAGCACAAGAGGAGTTTCTTCATGGATAACGTCAAGCGTCGGGCTAACACCCGCAAGGTACTCAAGCCGGTGGCCAAAGTGCTCGGCGTTGCCTTGGCTCTTTCGGCAACGAACGCGGGTGCCCTCGGCCCCGTGCAGGAAACCGGTCCTGCACTGTTCYAGCACATCTTCAATCAGCTCAATACGCTCGCATCCAAGATTCAGGAAAAGACCCAGTACATCAAGGAAAACGCGAACTGGGTGAAAGAATGGACGCAGACGATCAAGGAGTACCAGGAGCTTCTGGTGAAGATCCAGGGCATCACCAACGATTTCGGTTTGCCTGATGCCGCCCCGTTGACCCGGGTGGCTCCCAAGTATCTGGTCGCTGAAACCTGTGGTACCGGCTCCGATCTGAAGGGCATGCTGACCTCCATCGTTTTCGATTCCACCGGTGACTGGAAGGATCAGCAGAAGCAGATCTGCGTGAATATCCGCATGATGCAGAACCGCAAGTACAACGATGCGGTCGATTTCATGGAAAGGACCGGGCCGTCCTTCATCAAGAGTCTCGATGAAATCGCTTCGATCCGTTTCGGTAGCAATCGCCTCGGCGACATGAACGCGGTTGCGAACGATTCGCTGCGTACCGCCAATGAAATGAACGCGTCGATCCAGAATTTCGAGTCGCGCATCAAGGCGTACGACTCTTACATCGAAGTGATGGAAGCCAATCAGAAGATCGTGGCGCAGCAGGCATTGAAGGGCAAGAAGGGCCTGGCCAGTGATCTGGTCAAGACCGTCGCACTGAATGCAGCGCTGAGCATCAAGTGATCGAAGCCGGAATGCGTGGATGCACCTGCCGGGTAACGGCGCCCGGCGTGAAGGAATCAGACAGGAACATCAGGAATGAACATTCGATCGATCACAAGCTTTGATTTTTCAGGCGGCCTCCACGAGCTCCTAAGTTACGCCGTGCGGGTCCAGTCGATCGGGGACTTCGTCTTCTTCCGGTCGATCCTGTCTTACCTGCGCAAG
>NZ_JBFRFE010000450.1:0-3581 GCF_052114665.1 Stenotrophomonas sp. 2YAF22
GACAGACGCAGCAGGCCTTCACTGATGCCCGCAGCCGCGCGTGCTTCGGCAGTCATTGCGGCGTGGGTCATGGTCGCCGGGTGTGCGATCAGGCTTTCCACGCCTCCCAGCGACTCGGCCAGCGTGAAGTAACGCAGGCCATCGACGAACGCACGTACAGCAGCATGCGGATCATCGCCGGCACAGCTGGCCAGTTCGAAGGACAGCATCGCGCCGAAACCACTCTGCTGACGCGCGGCAACGGCGTGGCCCGGATGATCGGCCAGGCCCGGGTAGTAGACCTTGGCCACCGCAGGATGCGCATCAAGCAGCGCCACGATCGCGGCGGTGTTTTCCTGGTGCGCGCGCAGGCGTGCATCCAGCGTACGCAGGCCGCGCAGGGTCAGGAACGCATCGAACGGTGAGCCGGTAAGGCCCAGGGCATTACCCCACCACACCAGCTGTTCATGCACGGCGGGATCGCGGGCAATCACCGCACCACCGACCACGTCGCTGTGGCCGTTGATGTACTTGGTGGTGGAGTGCAGCACCAGGTCCGCGCCGAACGACAGCGGTTGCTGCAATGCCGGCGACAGGAACGTGTTGTCGACCACCACCAGCGCACCGGCTTTGTGCGCCGCGTCGATCACGAAGCGCAGGTCGGTGATGCGCAGCAGCGGGTTGGACGGGGTTTCCACCAGCACCAGCTTCGGCTGCGTGGCCAGGGCCTGGGCCAGCGCGCGCGGGTCGGTCAGGTCGGCAGTGACCAGTTCGAAATGGCCTTTCTTCGCCAGCGCGTTGAACAGGCGCCAGCTGCCGCCGTACGCATCGTGTGGCACCACCAGGGTGTCGCCGGGCTGCAGCAGTGCGTTCAGCACCAGGTTGATCGCGCCCATGCCGGTGGCGGTCACCACACCGCCGGCGCCGCCTTCCAGTTCGGCCAGCGCTTCACCCAGCAGGTCGCGTGTGGGATTGCCACTGCGGGTGTAGTCGTACTGGCGCTTGTTGCCGAAGCCTTCAAAGCTGAAGTTCGACGACAGCACGATCGGCGGAGTGACCGCGCCATGGGCGGTATCCCGATCGATGCCGGCGCGGACGGCGGCGGTGGTGCGACAACAGGACGGTTCAGCGGCGTGCAGGCTCATGCGGACTCTCCAGAAGTGCGGAAGGCGGTGGCGAGGATCGCGTCGATGCGATCGGTTTCTTTCAGGAAGGCGTCGTGACCGTAGGGCGAGCGCAGCACGCGCAGGCTGCCGCGTGGGCCCAGTCCCTCGACCAGGCCGACCAGGTCGGCAAGCGGAACCAGGCGGTCGCCTTCAACGGCAACCACCACGGTCGGCGGCAGGATCGCGCTCGGGTCCACGCGGTGCAGGTCGATCGACTCGGACAGGCGCAGGTAGGCATTGACCGGCGTGCGCGCCACGTACTGCGCGCCAGCGGCGTCGAGGTAATCTTCGGCGGCGACACGGACGCGGCCATTGACCACTTCCGGTGCTGCGTCGAAGCGCTCGCCGAATTCTTCCGGCGTGCGGTAGCTGAGCATCGCGAACTGGCGGGCCAGCGCCAGGCCGTGGTCTTCGCCACACTGCAACTGGCCCAGCGCCACGGCACGGCGCTGCAGCGCACGCCAGGCGGCGGCATACGGGTGCGGGCGGTGCGCACCGCTGGCCAGCACCAGCTGGCGTACCCGGGCACGATGCCGGATCGCGAACTGCTGGCCGACCAGCGCACCATACGAATAGCCGACGAATGCCTTCAGCGCGCGAATGCCGAGGTGGTCCAGCAGCAGTGCCAACGCATCGGCCTGGTCTGCGGTATCGATCGGCACATCCAGCGCGCCGTCGGCACCGATGAAATCGAACGCGAGCACACGCAGCTGCTGCGGATCCAGTGCGCGGCCACTGCCGACCAGGCCTTCGGCCCAGCCCTTCTCGGTGAACTGCGCATTGGAGGCCACATGGCGGTGCGCGGAAATGCCGCCGGCCAGCACCACCACCGGTGCGTTGACGGGACCGACCCACTCGTAGCGCAGGCGTACCGGGCAAGGGCCGGCATGACGCATCGACAGCACGGCGGCGAACTCGCCGCGCTCGGCGTGCACGCGGTCATCGACCGGCACGCTGACGGGGACAAAGGGTTCGGGGCGAAGCACGGTGCTGGTGGCGAAGCTCATGGCTGGTTCCGGTAGGGAAATCGGCCATCGAGCCTTCGCGGGGCTCGCGTTCGAAGTGCACGTTGGGTGCAGGTTCGAACCATCTTTCGGTGGACGCCACGGTCCCCGCAGGATTTGGCACCTACGCAGGCGCTTTCGCGTCTGCGGGCTGCCCCGGCTTCAAAGGGCCTGTCCCTCTGCCGGTCTCGATGGTGGAGCCACGATGCCAGTCCTTTTCGGGCATGTCAATCCCTTCATACGGATAAAGAGATGGATGAATGCGAAGCCCCCACGCTTCCCCCGTCCCGACAGCTTGCGTAGAGTCCCGTCGGTCCATGTCGCTGGAGCCTCCGATGCGCCGCCTGCCCCTGTCCTGCCTCCTGCTGCCCCTGTTGGCGAGCGCCCCCGCGAACGCCGCCGACTGGCGCCAGGGCTGGGGACTGGTGCCAACGACTGCAGCTGCGCCCAGTGCCGAGGCGGCGCCGCAAGCGGCGCCGATGGCCCATCTCCGCCTGCAGTCGCTGGGCGACCAGTGGCAGGCGCGGATCGATAATCCGCTGTCCGGCCCGGTGCAGATCGAGCTGCGCGCGGCCCCCGGCACACAGGTCGAGGGCCTGCCGCTGCAGTCACTGGTGCAGGCCACCGGCAGCCTGGTAGTGGGCCATCTTCCCTCTCCTGCCAACGGCAAGGCACTGGATCTTCGTCTGCAGTCGGTGCCGGGCAATCCGGCCGCGCGCGCCGAAGACGTCGCCTATCGCCTGCCGTTCGAGGCTGCCCAGCTGCGCGTGGACCAGGCGCCGCAGGGCCGGTTCAGCCACGATGACGAGGAGAACCGCGACGCCATCGACTTTGCCCTGTCCGAAGCAACGCAGGTCCTGGCCGCCCGCGAGGGTACGGTGATGCAGGTACAGGACGGTTTCCGCGGCAATGGCCTGGACCGTGAACGCGATGCCGGACGCGCCAACTTCGTTCGTATCCTGCATAGCGACGGCAGCATGGCGATGTACGCCCACCTGCAGGCCGGCGGCATGCGCGTGCGTCCCGGCCAGGCCGTGCAGGCTGGGCAGCCGATCGGCCTGTCCGGCAACAGCGGCTACAGCACCGCCCCGCACCTGCACTTCGTGGTGCAGCTCAACCGGGGCATGGGCCTGCGTTCGGTGCCGGTGCGCATCCTCGCCCCGCAGGGCGAATTGCACTTCGCCCGTGAGGGCAGCGGCGACGCCAGCGCCGGGCGCTGACCCGCCGACGCCGGCAGGCCGGTATAATCGGGCGCTTATCTCTTTGAAAAGCGCCCCGTGCGGGCGCCACTGCCATGTCCGAAGTCGCCACCGAAGCGTCGCGTCGCCGCACGTTCGCCATCATTTCCCACCCTGACGCCGGCAAGACCACGCTGACCGAAAAGCTGCTGCTGTTCGGCGGCGCGATCCAGATGGCCGGCTCGGTGAAGGGC
>NZ_JBFRFE010000451.1:0-3571 GCF_052114665.1 Stenotrophomonas sp. 2YAF22
GCCTCACGTGCCGAATGGGAGCTCAAGCGGCAGCCGCGCGAACGCAAGCTGGCGTGGCTGATGCAGGAACAGGGCTGAACCACGCGCGACGCATGAAGCGCGGTAGTGCCGGCCGCTGGCCGGCAACCTCATGAACCCTGGTTGCACCCTGCGGTTGCCGGCCAGCGGCCAGCAGTACCCCGGATCAACGTGCCATGATCGCCCAGCCCTCAGCGCTGGAGACCCGGATGTCCGCCGTTGCCCTGTTGTTCGCACTTTCCGCAGCGGCAAGCCCTGCCGCCGACGCCGCCACGATCGCGGCCATTGAAGCGACCTGCCACGACTACGTCGACGGCCAACTGGAAGCCAATCCGCAGCGCGTCGCCCGTTCCCTGCACCCGGACCTGGCCAAGCGCGCGGTACTCGGTGATACGCCCGACGAACGCCTCGGCCTGCGCCGGATGTCGAAGGAAGAGCTGGTCGCGCTGACCAGGCAGGGCGCGTTGAAGACCCCGAAGGATCAATGGGACCGCAGTTGCACGGTGCTGGACGTGACCGGCAACGCCGCATCGGTACGGCTGGAAACGCCGTGGTTCGTCGACTATTTCCACATGGGCCGCTTCGAGCAGCGCTGGGTCATCGTCAACGCGCTGTGGTACCCGAAGCCGAAGGCGGAGTGAGCGATGCGGGCCGCCGGTAAAGCGTGGCTCTCGGTCGTCGTGCTGGCAGCCGGCATCGGGCTGCTGCCTGGCCTTCTGTACCTGCTCGGACTGGCGCTGGTGGAAGGCTGGCCGAAGCCGGCCGACAGCGCGCCCAGCGGTGTGGCAGCATGCAGCAGTGAACTGCGAACGGGATACCAGCCGATGAACCCTTGGCGCTTCGCGGCGCAGTTCTTCGATCCTGGAGCGCTGAAGAAGGCGACTGATATCGAGCGCGAAGCGTTCTGGGTTGCACGCCGCCACCTGATGCGGCAGCCGCAGCACGACATGCTGCGCTGGCACCTGAGCAGCACCGCGTTGACGATCTGGATCACCCGGAATTGGAGTGCCGCACAGATTGCCGATACCGCGAGAAAGGAAGACGTCTGCCAGGTATGGTCACGCCCACGTGGCCCGGGCGGCCCGAGGTAGATCCACGCCAGGCGTGGATGACGTTGACGGAGTCAGAGCCCCTTCCTGCGGAAAGGGATCCGACCGCGCAGCAGCCGGCCAGCGGCCGGCACTACCGTCGGGGCCGCCGGTCTTCGCGGTCATCGCCAAAAATGATCCGCGCGCTGCGTTGGTAGCTCCAGTACGCCACCGCCCAGTTCAACAGCACCACGACGCGGTTGCGGAACCCGATCAGGAAGAACACGTGCGCGGCCAGCCAGAACCACCAGGCCAGCACGCCGGACAGCTGCAGCTTGCCCAGGTGCACGATCGCGGCCATGCGGCCGATAGTGGCCAGGTTGCCGAAGTCGGCGTACTTGAACGGCCCGGGTGCTGCCTTGCCATGTAGGCGCGCGCGAATCACGTCCGCCACGTACTTGCCCATCTGCTTGGCGGCAGGCGCAACGCCCGGTACTGGTTTGCCGTTGGCCTGGTTCAGCGCAGCGAGGTCGCCGGCCACGAACAGTTCCGGATGACCAGGCAGGGTCAGGTCGGGCTGCACCTGCACGCGACCTGCGCGGTCCAGCGGCACGTCCAGCGTGCGCGCCAGCGGTGAGGCGGCCACGCCGGCGGCCCAGACCACGGTGCGCGCGGGCACGAACTGGTCGCCCAGTTTGAAGCCCTGTCCATCGATGTGGCTCACCGGCGTGCCGGTCATCACTTCCACGCCCAGCTTTTCCAACTGCCGGCGTGCTTTCAGCGAAAGCACTTCGGGGAAGGTGGACAACACGCGCGGACCGGCCTCGACCAGCCGCACCTTGGCGCTGGCTGGATCGATGTGGCGGAATTCATTGCGCAGCGTATGCCGGGCGATTTCCGCCAGAGTGCCGGCCAGCTCGACGCCGGTCGGGCCACCACCCACCACCGCAAAGCTCAGCCATGCGGCCTTCTTCGCCGGGTCCGGCTCGGCCTCGGCGCGCTCGAACGCCAGCAGCAGTTTGCGGCGCAGGGCGATGGCATCGTCCAGGGTCTTCAGGCCCGGCGCATCGTCGGCCCATTCGTCGTGGCCGAAGTAGGCATGGGTGGCGCCGGTGGCCAGCAGCAGGCTGTCGTAGTCCAGCGTGCTGCCATCGGCCATGCGCACCTGGCGTGCCTGTTTGTCGATGGCCACCACTTCGCCCAGCCGCACCTCCACGTTGCGCTGGTGGCCGAGGATATGGCGCAGCGGTGCGGCGATATCCGGAGCCGACAGCCCGGCGGTGGCCACCTGGTAAAGCAGCGGCTGGAACAGGTGGTGATTGCGACGGTCGACCAGGGTGATGCGTATGCGTTCGCGGGCCAGCGCACGGGTGGCCCACAGGCCGGCGAAACCGCCGCCGACAACGACCAGGTGGGGGACGCGATCACGACTCATCGACTCACTCCAGGGGGGGCATGGGGGAAGTGCCTGGCATCTTCGCATGGCCGGTCCTTGTCACGTCAGCGTGCATCGGGATCGGCGATACTCGGGTTCAGGCAACTGCCCGTGAGGAGTCCATGAGCGAACCGGAAAAGCGCATCGCCCTGTTGATCGACGCCGACAATGCACCGGCCTCGAAGATCGACGAAGTCCTGGCCGAGGTCGCGCGCTACGGTGTGGCCAACGTCCGCCGTGCCTACGGCAACTGGAAGAGCCCACGACTGAAGGGCTGGGAGGCGGTGCTGCACGAGTACGCGATCCGCCCGATCCAGCAGTTCGCCTACAGCAAGGGCAAGAACGCGTCGGACATGGCGATGGTGATCGACGCGATGGATCTGCTGTACGCGCGCAACCTCGATGGTTTCGCGATCGTGTCCAGCGATGCCGACTTCACTCCGATGGTGATGCGCCTGCTGACCGATGGCGTGAAGGTGTATGGCTTCGGCGAAAAGAAGACGCCGGAACCCTTCGTCAACGCATGTTCGAAGTTCACCTACCTCGAAGCGTTGGGCCAGACCCACGCCAGCGTGCAGGATGTGGAGCAGGCAGCGAACGAACAATCATCGAACGGACAGGCGCCCAGCGAGCAGGCCACCAGCGATGATGCGCGCCCACGCAAGAGCGGGGCGGAAATGCGCAGCGACACGCGTCTGGTGAAGATGCTGCGCGGTGCGGTGTCCTCGGCAGAAGGCGAGGATGGCTGGTCGCACCTGGGTCCGGTCGGCAGCCAGATCGGCAACCAGGCCTCGTTCGATCCGCGCAACTACGGTTACGGGAAGCTCAGCGATCTGCTGGCCGCAATCGGTCTGTTCGAACTGAAGAAGGACGGTAAATCCTCCTACGTGCGCGCGCTGCCGAAGAAGAACCGGTAACGCGCGGCCACGCAGCGTCGCCGGGCATGGCCCGGCGGATGCCCAATGCAGTCATTGCGCTCACACCCAAGCCGATCAGGCGTATCGTTGCCGCTCGCATTGCCAGCAAGGAAATCCGCATGTTGAAGATCTGGGGTCGCCGCAATTCCAGCAACGTCCGCAAGGTGCTGTGG